>CAYWBX010000365.1:0-4506 GCA_964456015.1 uncultured Hyphomicrobiaceae bacterium
GATGCCGATGAGGTCGATGCGCCGCTCGGCGCGAATCTCGGGATGGCGGTCGAGCCGCTCCGCGAGAATGGCGGCGGCAAGGCGCGCGCGCGCCGTCGCGTTGGGCCCGGCGTAGCTGACGCCCGCCTCGGCGAAATAGCCGCGGTCGAAGCCCACCGTCACCTTGAGCGTCGGCGGGCGCTCGGTGCCGGTCGCCTTGCGCACCTCGACGCGGTCGCGTCCCGTCTCGCGCACTTCGACCCGCGAGAAGTCGGCGGTGACATCGGGAGTGAGGTAGCGCGCCGGATCGTGCACCTCGTAGAGGAGCTGCTCCTTCACCGTGCGCGCCGAGACGAGCCCGCCGGCGTCGGCGAGCTTGGTGATGGTCGCGCTGCCGTCCTCTGCGACCTCGGCGATCGGATAGCCGCAATCCGCGAGCCGCGGCACATCCTTGAAGCCCGGATCGGCGAAGTAGCCGCCGGTGATCTGCATCCCGCACTCCATCAGGTGACCGACGACGGTGCCGCGGCCAAGCGCCGGCCAGTCGTCGCGCCGCCAGCCGTAGCGATGCACGATCGGCGCCAGGAACAGCGAGGGGTCGGCGACGCGGCCGGTGATGACGACGTCGGCCCCGGCCTCGAGCGCCGGCAGAATGGCGTCGATGCCAAGATAGGCGTTGGCGCCGACAAGCGGCAGTCCGACCTCGCGGATGGTTCTGCCGTGATTGTCGAAGAGCGGTGTGTCGGGGCCGAGCTCGTCCGTCACGTCATCGCCCAGCACCGCTGCCACCTTAAGCCCCTTGAGGCCCAGCTCGCGGGCGATTGCGATCGTCGTCGCAACCGCTGCCGGAACATTGGCAACGCCCATGTTGGTGACGATGCGGGTGCCGTTGCGACGGGCCGCCGGCAATACGCCGCGCATACGCTGGGGGAGCAGCGGGTTGTAACCACGCTTCGGGTCGAGTTTGCGGTCGCGGTGCGCAAACGCCAGCGTGCGCTCGGCGCAGGTCTCGAACACCAGATAGTCGAGCTTGCCTTTCTCGGCGAGATCGATCGCCGGTTCGAGCCGGTCCGAGGAGAAACCGGCGCCGCAGCCCAATCGCAACATCAGTTCGGTTCCTTCGTCAGGGCCGGCACGAAACTGCCGGACGGCTCAGTATTCCAGGATCGCCCGGCCGAGGATACGGCCATCGTGAAGGTCGCTGCAGGCTTGGTTGATCTCGGCGAGCGCATAACGGCGCGTCACCAGTCGGTCGAGAGGGAACTTGCCCTCGCGGTGCCAGCGCAGATACATCGGAAAATCGCGGTCTGGAAAGCTCGCGCCGAGGCTGCCGCGGTATTGGCGCTGGCCATAGACGAAGAGGCTCGGGTCGAGCGTCACTTTCTCCTGCGGAATGCCGACCAGGACGGCCATGCCGCCGAAATTATCGGCACCGATGCCGCCCGGCCGCGTCGCCTGCAGGATCTGCTCGATGGTGCGCTGGCGACCGATGGCGTCGAAGGCGTAGTCGACGCCGCCTTTCGTGAGATCGCGGATCGCCTCGACCGGATCGGTATTGCCCGAAGCGTTGACAGTGTGCGTCGCCCCGAAGTCGCGTGCGAATTCGAGCTTCTTCTCATCGAGGTCGACCGCGATGATCGGATAGGCGCCAACGATGGCGGCCGCCTTGATGGCCGAAAGGCCGACGCCGCCGACCCCGAACACCGCAACCGATTCCTCGGCGCGCACCTTGGCCGTGTGCAGGACTGCGCCAGCGCCCGTCAGCACGGCACAGCCGACGATGCAGCTCAGATCACGCGGATGATCCTCGGGAATCGGCACGACAAGATCCTTGCTCGTCTGCACGTCCCGCGCCCAGGTGTAGACGTGACCGTGTGCGGGGGTGCCCTTGAACGTCGCTCCGGTCATCTCGCGGGCAACGGGTCCGCGCACGGGCGTGCGCGGCACCCAGGTGACGATGCACAGGTCGCCCGGCTTCACGTGCGTGACGTTGCGGCCCACGCGAGTGACGACGCCGGTCCCCTCGTGCCCGAGCAGCAGCGGCCGGCCAAGCGCGGGATTGTGCATCTGGTGAAGCTGGGAGTGGCACACGCCGCTCGAATAGAGCTTCACCGTGACTTGATCCGGACCGGGATCGGGCAGGTCGATCTCCTCCAGGCGGAGCGTTCCGTTGACCTCGGTCTGGATGGCGGCGGTGGTTTTCATCAGTCTCGTCTCGTTGCTGGGCGTTGAATGCTTCCGGTGCCTTCGGAGCGCGACAGGGGAAACGCTCGTGGAGTCATACGGGCCGGTCGCCCTTCTTGACGGTGAGAGCGGCGCGGTTGTCGGCGGCCGGCAGCATTCTGGAGGGATCGCGCGTGACAACGACATCGAGCACGGTCGGCGTCGAGGTGTTCTCGAGGCCTTCCTGAAGGGCGCGCGCGAGCTTTTCGGGGTCGGTCACGCGGATGCCCTTGCAGCCGAACCCCTCGGCGATCTGCGCATAGTTCATCTCGACGAGATCCGAAGACTGGTAGGCGCCTTGACCATAGACCGCGTGTTGCAGCGCCTTCACGTAGCCAGAGGCGGCATTGTTGAAGACGACCGCCACGAAATTGGCGCCGACGCGACGCGCGGTCTCGAGGTCGCCGAGGCTCATGTTGAAGCCGCCGTCGCCGGTGAGCGATACGACGCGACGCTTGGGGCCAGCCGCCATCTGCGCGCCGATACCGCCCGGGACGCCGTAGCCGATCGAGGCGAAGCCGCGATCGGGCAGGAAATGCCTTCCGGACTTTTTGGTGTCGAACATGAGCCCGCCCCAGTGGGCGGCGAAGCCGCCGTCGGCGACGACGATGCCATCGGCGGGCATGAGCTTGTTGAGCTCGTTCATCAGACGGCCGACGTTGATCGGGCTCTCCTTGCTTTCGAGCCGGTCGCGCGCGCCCGCCCGCCATTCCGCCATGCGCTTCGGCAGCTCTGCGACATAGGCGGCGCGCCGCTCCGCCGCCGCCTTGCCGCTGCCGAGTGCCGCCGCGAGGTCCTGAAGCGCCAGCCTGGCATCGCCAGCGAGCGCCACGTCCGTGCGGGTCGTCCGGCCGATCTCGGTCGGATCGATCTCGATGTGGATGATCGGCTTGCCGGGCGGGATCAGCGCGAACCGCTTGGTCGCGATCTCGCCGAGCTTGCAGCCGACGACAAGCAGGCAATCCGAGGCGGCGATGAGCGCGTTGGCGATGCGGTCGTAGCGGCCGAAGAGACCCGCGGAGTGGGAATGCGTGCAGGCGATCGCGCCCTTGCCCGACATGGTGTGGGCGACCGGAACGCCGTAGTCCTCGGCGAACTTCTGCAGCACATCCCACGCCTCGGAAATGTGCACGCCGCCGCCGGCGAGGATCAAGGGCCGCTCGGCCTTGGCGAGAATCGCGGCCGCCTTCTCGACGCTCGCACCATCGGGCCGGGTGCGCCGCGCCTGGGCCTTCAGCGTCTCGGGATCGATCCAGAAGTCGGCGGCGTCGAAGTCGTGCTCGCCGTGCGCGATGTCCTCGGGCACATCGAGGACGACCGGGCCAGGACGGCCGCTCGTTGCGACGGCGAAGGCGCGGCGCACGTGTTCGGGCAGCCGCTTGATGACCTCGACGCGGATCACCTCCTTCACCGCCGGGCGCAGGATCTCGATTTGCCGCGCCTCCTGCGTCATGTTCTTCCAGGCGTGCTCGCGGTTGGCGTCGCCGACGATGGCGATCATCGGGATGCCGGCATTGAGGCTCTCGACGAGGGCCGTCGTCAGGTTGGTTGCGCCGGGTCCAAGCGTGCCGTCGGCGACGGCGGGACGGTTGGTGACCTTCGCCCAGGCGTCGGCGGCGAAGGCGCCGCAACGTTCGTCGTTAATCAGAAAATGCTTCAGCTGCAACGCCCGGCACGCCTCGTAGAAGGGCAGAAGCTGGAATCCGCCCATGCCGAACATCGGGCCGCAGCCGGAGAGCTGCAGCATCTCGGCGAGTGCCTGGCCACCGCTCATGCGGCGCCTGGAGTTGGGCAGCGGCTCGTTCATGGGACGACCTCAACGTCAGCGATTGCGGGCTTTGCGCCCGAGACTATTCGCCACCGCCTCCGTCGGCTAGAGCGCACGCGCGCAAATCGTGCAACCCCCGCGGCCGCAGCCGCTGAGCTGCGTCAGCGAGCCGGCGACGCGAACGGCAGGCGATCGGCTTTGCGCGTGCGGGGGTCCTCGACAATCACCCAGCGCAAGCCGTGCCGGTCGGGCGGGGAAAGCCGAATGGGCTGCGGTCCCGCCTCCTTCCAGACCGCTCCCGATCTCGCCGGTGCTGCCGCCCGATTTATCGCGACGACCACCTCGTCGCCGGACTGCGTCGACAGCAGCGCGGGCAACGCCGCCATGGCGCCGACGGCCATCGCCAGCACAGCAGGCAAGGCCCAGCGGCGCGCTGCGCTCACCCATGCCGCCGTCGCCGGGACCGGAAGATCGACCGTCGCGGCGTCCGGCCGTCGCAAGGCGGCCGCGGCCCACCTGGCCTGACCTTCTGCGGC
>CAYWBX010000366.1:0-495 GCA_964456015.1 uncultured Hyphomicrobiaceae bacterium
GATCTTGAGAAGCGTCGACTTGCCAGAGCCGTTGCGGCCGACGAGGCAGATGCGGTCGCCTTCGAATACGCTCATCTCCGCGCCTTCGAGCAGTGGAGCGCCGCCGAAGGACAGAAATATATCGCGCAGGGAAAGAAGCGGTGGAGCCATGGGCATGATCTAGCCCGAACTGTTCACCAGGTCACGATCAGCACAGAGGCAAATTTGGCGATAGAGCAGGAGCGGCCGGCAGAGAGTACCAGGAAGTACGGTCAAGCGCCGCCCTACACCATGTCGACATTCACGCCCTCCACTGTGCCCGGCTGCCGCTTGCTCCGATCCGTCGCCCCTCTTCGAGGCTGCCAGGCGACGGCGACTGCCGATTGCTCTCTTGGAAGCGATGTCGGAGGCCGCGCAGGGCCTCTGTCGCCAAGAGTTCCCGCTCTCCAAATCAGATCAGGTGGTCGTCTGGCGGGGAAACGCGCGTCCTGGCGATTGCGATCGGTCGATGCATCT
>CAYWBX010000366.1:505-4494 GCA_964456015.1 uncultured Hyphomicrobiaceae bacterium
GCATCTGGTCATAGGCGAGCGATGAGCGTGTTCGACATCCTCACAGCTCGTTCCGCTTCACCCACGTCGCCACCTCGGCGTGCGTCGCGAACCAGACGCTGCCCTTCGCCTTGGCGTGCCGGATCAGCTCGTCGATGATCCAGATGCGCGAGCGGTGGCCGATAACGTGCGGGTGGCAGGTAAGCTGGAAGATACCGCCCATTTCCCACGCCGCGTCAAGCTCGCGCTTGAAGATCTCGAACACGCTCGAGGGCGGGGTGTGCGGCCGCAGGGACTGGAAGCGGTGCATCATGAAGTAGACGGCGTCGTCGCGGATCCATTCGACCGGCAGCTCGACGATGCCGGTCGGGGCGCCGTCGAGCAGCAGCTCGTAGCAGTCCTCGTCCGCCATCAGCGAGGAATCGTAGAGCAGCCCCAGCTCCTTCTCGATGCGAAGCGTGCTCGGGCTGAAATCCCAGGAAGGCGTGCGCAGACCGACGGGGCGCTTGCCCGTAATAGTCTCGAGCGTGTCTGCTGAGCGGAACATGAGGTCGCGCTCGATTTCATAGGGCAGCACCGAGTTGAGCTCGTGGATCCAACCGTGGATGCCAATCTCGTGTCCCTCGGCGACGACGCGGCGCTGCTCGTCGGGGTGCAGGAGTGCCGCGACCGCGGGAACGTAGAAGGAGGCCCTGACGCCGTGGCGTTCGAGCAGGTGCAGGATGCGCGGCACTCCGACGCGGGCGCCGAACTCGCCCCAGCTCATGCGGCCTATGGACTTGCCGCCGTCGCGCAGCTCGTTGGTCTCGTGGTCGCTGTCGAAGGATAGCGCGATGGCGCAGCGCGCGCCACCCGGCCAGGACTTGGGCTTGAGCGCCCTGCCGGCGCGGACCTGATCGACGAGCTTGCGCCAATGCGGTTCCGGCCACTGCCAGGGTTCTAGCGGCTTGCCGGCGTCTGTCATGCTTCAACGCCCCTTCGCTTTCCGCCATGCGGCGAAGTCGCTTCTGTTCTGCTCATCTGTCGGCGGGTAGAGGCCGAGGATGGACCGGCCTTCGTGCACCTTTTCGGTGACGAAATCCTCGAACGCGGTCATCTCGACCGCCTCCTCCGCGATCTCATCGGCGAGGTGCGCGGGAATGACGACGCAGCCGTCCGCATCGCCGACGACGATATCGCCCGGAAAAACGGGCGCGTCGCCGCAGCCGATGGGCACATTGATGTCGAGGGCCTGATGTCGTGTAAGGTTGGTCGGTGCCGAGGGACGGTTGTGGAAGGAGGGTATGGCGAGCTTGGCGATCTCGGCCGCGTCGCGGAAACCGCCGTCCGTGACGATGCCCGCGACGCCCCGCTTCATCAGGCGCGTGACGAGGATGGAGCCGGCGGAGGCGGCGCGCGGGTCCTTTCGACTGTCGATGACGAACACGGCACCCGGCGGGCAGTCCTCCACCGCCTTCCGCTGCGGGTGGGCGCGATCCTGGAAGACCGTGATGGGATTCAGATCCTCGCGCGCGGGAATGTAGCGCAGGGTAAATGCCTCGCCGACCATGGTGGGCTTTGCCGGATCGAGCGGGCGCACGTCCTGTATCATTTGGTTGCGCAAGCCGCGCTTAAAGAGCGCCGTTGAGATGGTGGCGGTCGAGACGGTCTTGAGCTTCTCGCGCGTCGCAGATTTGAATGCCATTCGTTGCTTCCTCAATTGATCGCCGGCTCGCCCACGGGACCGCCGAATCCCGTCTCGAGGAAATCGAAATCGCAGCCGTCGTTGGCCTGCTTGATGTGACGGGAGAACAACCAGCCATAGCCGCGCTCGTAGCGAGGCGGAGGCGGCTTGAACGCCGCGCGGCGCTTGGCAAGTTCGGCTTCGGCCACGTCGAGCATCAGCGTGCGCGCGGCGACATCGAGGCTGATCCGATCACCGGTTCGCACCAGTGCCAGCGGGCCGCCGATGTAGGATTCTGGCGCCACGTGCAGGATGCATGCGCCATAACTCGTACCCGACATGCGCGCGTCCGAGATGCGCACCATGTCGCGCACGCCCTGTTTCACGAGCTTGGTCGGGATCGGGATCATGCCCCACTCCGGCATGCCGGGCCCGCCCTGGGGCCCGGCGTTGCGCAAAACCAGCACATGGTCTGCAGTCACTTCGAGATCCTCGCGGTTGATGGCGGCCTTGAGGGCGGAGTAGTCGTCGAAGACGAGCGCGGGCCCGGCGTGCTTCCTCAGCCGCGGATCGCAGGCGGACGGCTTGATGACGCATCCGTCCGGCGCAATGTTGCCCTTCAGGACGGCAAGAGCGCCCTCTTGGTAGATCGCCTTGTCGAGCGGCCGGATGACGTCGTCGTCATAGACGGCTGCACCCTCGAGGCACTCGCCCCAACTCCGGCCGCTGACGTTGATCTGGGAAAGATCGAGGAAGGACTTCAGCCGCGAAAGCAGGCCGAGCAGGCCGCCCGCGTAGTAGAAGTCCTCCATCAGATACTTGTCGCCCGAAGGCCGGATGTTGGCGATCACCGGCACCTTGCGGCTCGCGGCATCGAAATCGGCAAGTCCGATCGGTTGGCCGGCGCGGCGCGCCATGGCGAGCAGGTGGATGACGGCGTTGGTCGAGCAGCCCATGGCCATGGCGACCATGATGGCATTGCGGAAGGCTGCCTCCGTCAAAATGCGCGAGGGCGTCAGATCCTCCCACACCATGTCGACGATGCGGCGGCCGACGGCAGAACTCATGCGGACGTGTCCAGAGTCGGCCGCGGGAATGGACGAGGCTCCCGGCAGGCACAGCCCGACGACATCGGCGAGCGCGGTCATGGTCGAGGCCGTGCCCATGGTCATGCACACGCCGTACGAGCGAGCGATGCCGGTCTCCATTTCGCCCCAGTCCTTGGCGGAGATGTTGCCCGCGCGCCGCTCATCCCAGTACTTGAAGGCATCCGAGCCCGAGCCAAGCACCTTGCCATGCCAGTTGCCGCGCAGCATCGGGCCGGCGGGCAGAAAGATCGACGGCACGCCGGCGCTGATGGCGCCGAGGATGAGCCCTGGCGTGGTCTTGTCGCAACCTCCCATCAGGACGGCGCCGTCGACCGGCTGCGAGCGAATCAGCTCCTCGGTCTCCATGGCGAGGAAGTTGCGGTAGAGCATCGACGTTGGCTTCACAGTGCTCTCGGAGACGGAGATGGCCGGCAGCTCGACCGGGAAGCCGCCGGCTTGCAGGATGCCGCGCTTGACGTCGTCGACCCGGTGCTTGAAATGGGCGTGGCACTGGGCAAAGTCCGACCAGGTGTTGACAATGCCGATAATCGGCCGGCCATTGAACTCCTCGAGCGAGTAACCGATCTGGTTCATGCGCGAGCGATGCCCGAAGGAGCGGAAGTCGTCAGGCGCGAACCAGCGGGCGCTGCGGAGCTGATCTGGCGTCTTTCTGCGGCTCATGGTGGTCTTGCCTCGGGCCTCTGCGCGAATCTCGGACGGTGAATGCGAGCCGGAACCTAGCACCGAATTAGCGGCCGTGGTGGCCATCTCGACCTGTCATAAAAAATGGCAAATTCTGCAAATTGCAACCAATAGTTGAGTATTCTTCAATCGTTACGCTGCACAGTTCGCCCAATCTAGCGAACGAGTATTGGCAGTGTTCCAGCAACGCAGCTCCACCTATTGGCTCAAGAAGCTCAGGTTACAGAAGCCCTACCTTATCGGCTTGGCGAGCATCGCCGCCCTGTGGGCGGGGATCTTCTACAATTATTTCTCCTCCTGCCAGAGCGAGACCCAGGAGCAATCCCGCGTGCTGTCCGACCACGCACGCCTGTTCGAGGAGAACATCCTTCGCTCGCTTGGCGAGGTCGAGAAGACGCTCTTCTATCTGCGCCGCTACATCGAGCAGCGGCTCGGCGAGGAAGATCCGCGCAGCATCGTCGCCCGTGCCGAAATCGCCAGCGAGATCATCGTCCAGGTCGCGATCATCGATGCCAGCGGCATCATGCGGGCGTCCAGCGCCGACCCGCATGCCAAGC
>CAYWBX010000367.1:0-4460 GCA_964456015.1 uncultured Hyphomicrobiaceae bacterium
AACACAAGCCTGCCGGCGCGGTACGCCCGCGCGCTTGCGACGTTCTTCCAGAGCGGGCTCGAGAAGGCCCTGCCGGCCATCGACGCGCTCATCAAGGAGCACCCGAACAACCCATACTTCCAAGAGGTCAAGGCGGACTTCCTGATGCGCACCGGACGGGCCAAGGAGGCGGTGCCACTGCTACGCAACGCCCTCAAGCTGGCCGGCGGCGAAGCGCCGCTGATCGCCGTGCGGCTTGCCCAGGCGCTCGTTTCCGCCGACGACAGCAGTCCGGCGGGCATCGACGAATCGATCCGCCTCGCCCGCCAGTCGCTGGTGCTTGACCCCAACCCGCAGGCCTATCGCATCCTGGCCAACGGCTACCACAAGCGCGGCCAGACCCCCGAGGCCGACTGGGCGATCGCCGAAGCCCACTTCCTTGAGGGCGACATCAAGCAGGCCCAAATCTTCGCCAAGCGGTCGCAGCGCGGGCTGAAGAGCGGCTCGCCGGAATCTTTGAGAGCTGGCGACATCGTGAACTACAAGGGAACGCCAAATCCGCTATAAGCTCGCGGCCCTAACGACCGAGGATTCATGACCCAACAACGCTTCAACGCCGCCCTCGCAAAGGCTCTCGCCCTGTCCCTGACCGCAGCCCTGGTTGCCGTCGCCTTGCTGTTCGGCCCGCAGGGTCGCCATGACGCACGCGCCCAGACGGCGGCGGCCGGCGAGCCGGGAGCGGCGGCGACGTTCAGCCCCCAGCAGAAAGCTGCGATCGAACAGATCATAAAGGACTATTTCCTCAATAATCCCGAGGTGTTTCTGGAGATCCAGAACGCGCTTGAATCCAAGATGGAGAAGATTCAGGCAGAGAAGCTCCAGGCGGTGCTCAAAGAGAGCGCGAAGGAAATCTATCGGCGTCCGGGTTCGCCCGTGGCCGGCAATCCGAACGGCGACATCACGGTCGTGGAGTTCTTCGACTACAATTGCGGGTACTGCAAACGCGCCTTTGCGGACATCGCCAAGCTGATCGAGAAGGACCCGAAGGTTCGCCTCGTGCTCAAGGAGTTGCCGATCCTTTCGAAAGGCTCGGAGGAAGGCTCGCGCGTCGCCCTCGCGGCCAAAATGCAGGGCAAATACTGGGAGGCGCACCGGGCCCTGCTCAGCATTCGCGGCGAGGTAAACGAGCAGACCGCGCTGCGGGCGGTGGAGAAGCTCGGAGTGGATATGGCGAGGCTCAGGAAGGACATGGACTCGCCGGAGGTAAAGGCGGAAATCGACCTCGTTCGCGCGCTCGCTCAGCGCATGGGCGTGCAGGGCACACCCCACTTCCTCGTCGGCGACAGGTCGATCCCAGGCGCCCCGCAGAACCTGCTCGAGCAGATGACAGGGCACGTTGCGGAGCTGCGCAAGACCGGCTGCTCGTTCTGCTGAACATCCGGCGGCGGGAACAGGCGGCCACAGAATTCGCGCACAAGCTAAGTCCGCCGCGCGCTTTTCCCCGGTTGTGAAAGCTGATAGAGGGCTGCAGGTTGTATGGATCTGCAGCCCTTTTGCGTTCGGGGCCGGGACCACATCGGCGCGGGAGCAGCATGGCGAAAGACAACAAAGAGAAGGACGGCGCGGAGCGGGCGCTCATTCGCGACTTGGCAACGCTGCTGAATGAGACCGGCCTCTCCGAGATCGAGATTGAAAGAGACGGTCTGAAAGTCCGGGTGGCGCGCCAGGTGACCGTGCAGGCAACGCAGATGGCGGCGCCGCCCGCTGCTTCGCCGGCACGCGGGACCGCTTCGGCCGCTCCCGCGCCGCCGCCATCGCACGCAGCGCCATCGGCGCACGACTTTGCGAACCATCCGGGCTGCGTCAAATCGCCAATGGTGGGGACCGCCTACCGCGCGCCCGAGCCCGGCGCGGCCCCCTTCTGCGATGTCGGAACGAAGGTGACACAGGGCCAGACGCTGCTCATCATCGAGGCGATGAAGACGATGAACCACATCCCGGCGCCGAAGTCCGGGACAGTCACGCACGTTCTCTTCGAGAACGGGCAGCCGGTGGAGTTCGACGAGCCGCTGGTGGTCATTGAATAGGAGCGGGCGCTGGCCGTAGAGAGGCGACAACGGGGAGAACGCTGCGAGCCCTGTTGCCGATGCCCTGTCTCCTGCTGCCCGGACTGGCATGTTCGACAAGGTCTTGATTGCAAACCGAGGTGAGATCGCGCTGCGCGTCCAGCGGGCGTGCAAGGAGCTCGGCATCCCGACGGTCGCCGTGCACTCGACTGCGGATGCAGACGCCATGCACGTGAAACTCGCCGACGAGAGCGTCTGCATCGGCCCGCCACAAGCGTCCGAGAGCTACCTGAACATTCCCCGCCTCCTCGCCGCCTGCGAGATCACCGGTGCCGACGCAATCCATCCCGGCTACGGCTTCCTTTCCGAGAATGCCCGCTTCGCCGAAATCCTGGAAGAGCACGGCATCACCTTCATCGGCCCGACCTCCGAGCACATCCGCACGATGGGCGACAAGATCGAGGCGAAGGAAACGGCAAAACGGCTCGGCATCCCGGTCGTTCCGGGATCCGATGGCGCCGTCACGAACGAGGCGCAGGCTCTCAAGATCGCCAAGGCGATGGGTTTTCCGGTTCTCATCAAGGCCGCAGCCGGCGGCGGCGGACGCGGCATGAAGGTTGCGCGGACCGCGGAGGAACTCGACGTCGCATTGAAGACGGCACGTTCCGAGGCGAAAGCAGCCTTCGGCGACGACAGCGTCTACATCGAGAAGTATCTGACGCATCCGCGGCACATCGAAGTCCAGGTGTTCGGTGACGGCAAAGGCAACGCGATCCACCTCGGCGAGCGTGACTGCTCGCTGCAGCGCCGTCATCAGAAGGTCATGGAGGAAGCGCCCTCGCCCGCGCTCAACAGCGAGATCAGATCGCGGATCGGCGAGACAGTCGCCCGGGCGATGCAAAAGCTCAAGTATCGGGGCGCCGGCACCATCGAATTCCTTTACGAGGACGGCGAGTTCTACTTCATCGAGATGAACACGCGCCTGCAGGTCGAGCACCCGGTGACGGAAATGATAACCGGGCTCGACCTCGTTCTTGAGCAGATCCGCGTGGCCTCCGGCAGCCCGCTGTCCGTCACGCAGGACGAGGTGACGTTCTCGGGCCATGCCATTGAGTGCCGGATCTGCGCGGAAAACCCGAAAACGTTCCGCCCCTCGCCGGGCAAGATCACCTATTGGCATCCGCCGGGCGGCCTCGGCGTGCGCGTGGATTCGGGAGCCTATCAAGGCTACCGCATCCCTCCCTACTACGACTCGCTCATTGGCAAGCTCATCGTCGCGGGCAAGAACCGCAACGAGTGCCTGATGCGGCTGCGCCGATGCCTGTCGGAGTTCGTCATCGACGGCATCGAGACGACGATCCCGCTGTTCACAGAGCTGGTTCGCCATCCGGACATCGTGAACGGGACCTACGACATCCACTGGCTCGAGAAGTATCTCGGAATGAAGGATTGAGAGCGGCGGCGCCTGCGACCAATGCCGGCCGGCGCAAGCCCGCCGCGAGGAGGTGGACATGCCACCGTGGGGCGAGGCGGCTCTCGACGCCTCAGCACAAGCAATATGCATGGTGATCCGGATATGAGCCGACGTCGCTCGCATCTTGATGTTCTCGAGGCCGAGAGCATCCACATCTTCCGCGAGGCGGCGGCGCAGTTCCGCAAGCCGGTATTGCTTTATTCGATCGGCAAGGATTCGACGGTGCTGCTGCATCTGGCGCGTAAGGCATTCTATCCGCAGAAGCCGCCGTTCCCGCTGATGCACATCGACACCACCTGGAAATTCCGTGACATGATCGCTTTTCGCGACCGCACGGCCCGTGAGCTCGGTCTCGAACTGATCGTCCACACCAACGAGGAGGGTCTGCGACGCGGCATCAATCCGTTCGATTTCGCACCCTCGCTCTATACCGACGTCATGAAGACACAGGCCCTCAAGCAGGCGCTCGACCTCCATGGTTTCGATGCCGCCTTCGGCGGGGCGCGGCGCGACGAAGAGGCCTCGCGGGCGAAGGAGCGCGTCTTCTCGTTCCGCGCCCCGGGCCATCGCTGGGATCCGCGAAAGCAACGACCGGAAATGTGGCGCCTGCTCAATGGCCGGCTCGGCACAGGCGAGAGCGCGCGCGTCTTTCCGCTCTCGAATTGGACCGAGGGCGATGTGTGGCGGTATGTGCTGCGCGAGAAGCTCGACGTGGTGCCGCTCTACATGGCGGCGGATCGGCCGACGATCGTGCGCAACGGCCAAATCCTGATGGTCGACGACGCGCGCATGGCGCCGAAGCCTGGCGAGAGCATCGTCGTGCGCCGCATCCGATTCCGTACGCTCGGCTGCTATCCGCTGACTGCGGCGATCGAGTCGCATGCAGCCGACATCGAGAGCGTCGCGGTCGAGACGATTTCGGCGACGACCTCCTGCGCCTG
>CAYWBX010000368.1:0-4460 GCA_964456015.1 uncultured Hyphomicrobiaceae bacterium
CATGGCGGGCGAAACAGTGCTCTTGCAGGGCGGTGCCAGCGGCACCGACGCGGCCGCCGGCAGCAAAGACCGGTTGCGGCTCTGGCTGCGGCTGCTGCGCGCCTCGCGCGCTGTCGAGGGACAGCTGCGCACGCGGCTTGCGGCCGAGTTCGGCGAGACGCTGCCGCGCTTCGACGTGCTCGCCGCGCTTTTCCGCGCGGGCAAGCCAATCACCATGGGAGCGCTGTCGCGGCGGCTGATGGTCTCGAACGGTAACGTGACGGGCCTCATCGAGCGGCTGGTGGCGGACGGCCTCGCCGCGCGTCGCCAGCAGGCGAGCGACCGGCGCTCGGCCGAGGTCACGCTGACGGCGAAAGGCAGGCGACGGTTCGCCGCCATGGCCGTCCGCCACGAGGCCTGGGTCGCCGAGATCATCGGCGAGGTGCCGCACGGCGAGCTCGCGCGGATGCTGCCACTGCTCGAGCGTCTCGCCCCGCGAACACAGGAGTTGAGCTGATGAGTTTTGCGAATTTCACGCCGCAGCATTTCGCCTGGCGGGTGGAAGGCGGAGTCGGCATCATCCGGCTGACGCGGCCGGAGCGGAGGAACCCGCTGACATTCGCATCCTACGCCGAGCTCGGCGAGACCTTCCGCAAGCTGCAAGGGGCCGACGACATCAAGGCCATCGTTTTCGCCTCCAGCGGCGGTAACTTCTGCTCGGGTGGCGACGTGCACGAGATCATCGGGCCGCTGCTGCAACGGGACGTCAAGGGCCTGCTCGCCTTCACGCGGCTGACGGGTGAGCTCGTTCGCGCCATGAAGGCCGCGCCGCAGCCCATCGTCGCCGCGGTTGACGGCGTCTGCGTCGGCGCTGGCGCCATGGTCGCGCTCTTCTCCGATCTGCGCATCGGGACGCCGCGAGCAAAGACGGCGTTTCTCTTCACCCGCGTCGGCCTCGCCGGCTGCGACATGGGGGCCTGCGCCATGCTTCCCCGCGTCATCGGCCAGGGGAGAGCGGCGGAGCTGCTGTTCACCGGTCGCACCATGACGGCGGAGGAAGGCGAGCGCTGGGGCTTCTTCAATCGGCTCGCCACACCGGAGGCCCTCGAGGGCGAAGCCATGCAGCTGGCGCAGTCTCTCGCCGCCGGTCCGACCTTCGGCCACATGATGACGAAGACCATGCTCAACCAGGAGTGGTCCATGAGTCTTGGCGAGGCCATCGAGGCGGAGGCCCAGGCGCAGGCCCTTTGCATGCATACGAAGGATTTCGGCCGCGCCTACGAGGCGTTTGTCGCCAAAGAGAAGCCGGTCTTCAAAGGGGATTGATCATGACGGGCGCACGCGGCGGCGATCACCCGGGCGTTGACCGGTCGTTCCTCGACTGGCCGTTCCTCGAGCCGCGCCATCGTGCTTTCGTCGAAGGCCTTGAGGCCTGGTGCCGCTCGTCTCTTCCGCCGATCGACCATGCCGATGTCGATGCCACCTGCCGCAGGCTCGTCGCGGCGTTGGGCGGAGCGGGCTGGCTCGCCCACACGGCGCCCGACCCATCCGTACCGGCCTCCGCCATCGACGTGCGCACGCTCTGCCTCGCCCGCGAGACGCTCGCACGTCGCGATGGCCTCGTCGATTTCGCCTTTGCCATGCAGGGTCTCGGCGCGGGACCTATCTCACTCTTCGGCAGTGAGGGGCAGCGCCGGGAGTGGCTGACACAGACCCGAGCCGGCAAGGCTATCGCCGCATTTGCCCTGTCGGAGCCGCTGTCGGGCTCCGACGTCGCCAATATCGCCACCACCGCCCGCCGGGACGGCAACGGCTACGTGCTCGATGGCGAAAAGACCTGGATCTCCAACGGCGGCATTGCGGACTTCTACGTCGTCTTCGCGCGCACGGGCGGCGCGCCGGGGGCCAAGGGCCTGTCGGCCTTCATTGTCCCGGACGGCGCGCCGGGGCTAACGCTGCCCGAGCGCATCGCCGTCATCGCCCCCCACCCGCTGGCGAGGCTTTCCTTCGCCGGCTGCCGCGTGGCAGGTAGTGCGCTTATCGGCCGCGAGGGCGACGGCTTCAAGATCGCCATGGCGACGCTCGACGTCTTCCGCTCGACCGTCGGCGCGTCCGCGCTCGGGTTTGCCCGCCACGCGCTCGCGCTTGCCGCCGCGCACGCAACGCGCCGGCATCTCTTCGGCGCGCCGCTGGCCGATCTGCAACTCGTCCAGGGCCACATCGCCGACATGGCGACCGAGGTCGACGCCTGCGCTCTCCTCGTCTACCGCGCCGCCTGGATGAAGGACATGGGCGCGGCCCGCGTCACGCGCGAGGCCGCCATGGCAAAACTCTACGCGACGGAAGCCGCCCAGCGGGTCATCGACGCTGCCGTGCAGATCCACGGCGGGCTGGGTGTGAAATGCGGTCATCCGGCCGAGCGCCTCTATCGCGAGATCAGGGCATTGAGGATCTACGAAGGAGCCAGCGATGTTCAAAAAGTGGTTATCGCGCGGTCAGTCCTCAGAGCGGAAGCCGGTTGAGACCGCGCCGGCCGCGCCTTCCTACAAACGCTATCCTCCCGCTCCGCTCGGCCCCACGGCCCACGTCGACACCTTTGCCCGCGACCGCCTTCCCCCTTTCGAACAGTGGCCGGATATCATCCTCGAAGCTCCTGAATTCCGCTATCCCGATTATCTCAATGCCGCCGTCGAGCTGACCGATCGCATGGTGGAGAAGGGTTTCGGCGACAACACGGCGTTGATCGGCAACGGCCGCCGCCGCACCTACAAGGAGCTCAGCGACTGGACCAATCGGCTCGCCCACGCGCTGATCGAGGATTACGGCGTCAAACCCGGCAACCGTGTCCTGATCCGCTCCGGCAACAACCCTGCGATGGTGGCGGTCTGGCTCGCTGCGACCAAGGCCGGCGCCGTCGTGGTCAACACCATGCCGATGCTGCGCAAGTCCGAGTTGACGAAGATTGTCGACAAGGCCGAGATCTCGCTCGCTCTGACCGATACACGCATTGCCGACGAGATCGTCGCCACCGCCAAGGACAGCAAGTTCCTGAGCAAGGTCGTGGGTTTCGATGGCACGGTCAATCACGACGCCGAGCTCGATCGCGCGGCGCTCAACAAGCCCGTCAGGCTCGAGGCCGTAAGGACCGGCCGGGACGACGTCGCGCTGCTGAGCTTCACGTCAGGCACGACTGGGCAGCCCAAGGCGACGATTCACTTCCACCGCGACCTGCTCGCGATCGCGGACGGCTATGCCAGGGAAATTCTGGCGGTGACGCCCGAGGACGTCTTCGTCGGCTCCCCGCCGCTCGCCTTCACGTTCGGCCTCGGCGGGCTCGCCATCTTTCCGCTGCGCTTCGGCGCCACCGCGACGCTGCTCGAGAATGCCTCTCCTGCGAACATGATCGAGATCATCGAGACATATAAGGCGACGATCTGCTTCACCGCGCCGACAGCCTATCGCGCCATGCTCGCTGCCCACGACGGGGGCGCCGACCTCTCCTCGCTCCGGATCGCGGTGTCGGCGGGCGAGACGCTGCCGCCGCCCGTGTTCGAGGATTGGGTCGCCAAGACTGGCGTGCCGATCCTCGACGGCATCGGCTCGACCGAGCTCCTGCACATCTTCATCACCAGCCGCATCGGCGACGCGGTGCCTGGCGCCACGGGCCGGCCAGTCGGCGGCTACGAGGCCCGTATCGTCGACGACGACATGCGCGAGGTGACGACCGGCACGGTCGGCAAGCTCGCAGTGCGCGGGCCGACCGGGTGCCGGTATCTCAGCGACGAGCGGCAGAAGGCCTACGTTCGCGACGGCTGGAACCTGACGGGCGACGCCTTCTACCAGGACGCCGACGGCCGCTTCCATTTCGCCGCCCGCGCCGACGACATGATCGTCTCGGCCGGCTATAACATCGCCGGCCCGGAGGTCGAGGCCGCCATGCTCGCCCACCCCGAGGTCGCCGAGTGCGCGGTGATCGGCGCTCCCAGCGAGGAGCGGGGCCAGATCGTCGAGGCACATGTCGTTCTCAAGCCAGGCGTCGTACCGGACGATGCGACGGCCAAGCGCCTGCAGGATCACGTCAAGGCTACGATTGCGCCCTTCAAGTATCCCCGTTCGGTCAAGTTCGTTGCGGCCCTGCCCAAGACCGAGACAGGCAAGGTCCAGCGCTTCAAATTGCGCGAGGCGGCGAAGGCCGCCGCGCCACGCTGCTGAGCCCGGAGGTCCACCCATGCACGAGCCGCTTCACCCCAAGTCCTGGGCCCGCACCAAGGGCTACGCCAACGGCATTGCCGCCGAGGGCCGGCTGATCTTCCTCGCCGGACAGATCGGTTGGACCGGTGAGCAGGTGTTCGAAAGCGACGATTTCATCGCCCAGACCGAGCAGGCCTTGCGGAATATCGTCGCCGTGCTCAAGAGCGGCGGAGCAGGACCCGAGCACCTCGTGCGCCCGGCGCACCATGGCCATGTTCGCGTCCGGCGTG
>CAYWBX010000369.1:0-4451 GCA_964456015.1 uncultured Hyphomicrobiaceae bacterium
CGCCTGGTCGCGCGACGCCAATGATGTCGAGAAGCTCACGCTCGGCAGCATGGCGAAATGGACTCTGGCCAACAACGCCCAGCGGGACAAGGCGCTGCTCGATCACCTCAAGGGGCAGCTCAATGTCCAGCCGCGGGTCATCACCCGCGAGCTGCGCGAGGTCATCGAGGCGGCCGAGACGTTCGAGACGACACATTTGCGCAAAGCTGCGCTCGGCGCCATCGAGGAACTGAAGCGCAAGGGTCCGGAGAGCACCCGGAATGCGGCTTGGTGGGGACAGGCGGGACAGACCGCGCTCGCCCTCGGTTGTGTCGTCGCCGGGGTGCTCGGCCATCCCGAGGTCGGCATTCCTTGCGTTGTCGGCGGCGCCGTCTCCTCGGCGGTGCTGAAGCTCTGGGCGCCCGGTCAATGACCAGCGGGTGCCGCAGCCGATGGCGATCTGCCGCGCCTTCGACGCCGCGGGCGCCGCCTCGCAGCCGGGGGCGCAGGCGATCCGCGTGACTGGACGCTGGCCGCGACTTGTAGGACAGTTCCCGTCTGCGACCCGACGGCGTGCGCTGCCGCCGAGTGCCCGCTTATGTACAGAGCGACCGCCGCCCGACGACAAACAACTGACCAACGCCATGAAAACTTATGAAGGAAAGCGCGCATTCGACGGCCTGATCGTCACCGTCGACGGCAAGCGCCTGCCGGAGCACTATGAGGTACACCAGTTCACCACCTGGGGCTTCGAATGGACCTATGAGGGCGACAGCCCGCAGCAGCTTGCGCTGGCGATCCTCTACGATCACCTCGGCGACAAGTCGCGCGCCATCTCGCTCTCCGGCCCGTTCATGAAGCGGGTCGTCGCTGATTTGGACAACGACTGGACATTGACCAGCGCGGACATTGATGCCGCCATCGCGGCGATTGAGAGCCAGTCCGCCCGCTGAGCCGAGAAGGCCGCCATGGCGGCGGCGCTCGTGCACGCACGGTCGCGCTGTGGTCCGGCCGGATGGAGCAGGGTCTGGAGCTTTGACCGCTCGGACCCCATCTACTAGAAGGACAGCAGCGTGACACGCTGCCGCTGAGGGTCGGCGCGCAGCGCCAGGACCGCGTTTCTCGCTCCCGGCGGGACCGAGACGGCGCGGGCAGCCACGAGAAGAGGCAACCATGTTCATCCAGACCGAGGCGACGCCAAATCCCGCCACCCTGAAGTTCATTCCGGGACGGACCGTTCTCGGCGAAGGCACGGTCGACTACCGCGATCCCGCAGAGGCCGTCGGCTCGCCGCTTGCCCTCAGGTTGTTCGGCATCGATGGCGTCACAGGCGTTTTTCTCGGCGCCGACTTCATCTCCGTTACCAAGGGTGACGGCGAGTGGCAGCATCTCAAACCCGCGATCCTCGGTGCCATCATGGAGCACTACATGTCCGGTGCCCCGGTGGTTGAAGGCGCCTCACGCGATGGCGAGGAGACCGACGAGGACTTCGATCCCAAGGACGCTGAAACCGTCAGCACCATCAAGGAGCTGATCGAGACCCGCGTTCGCCCCGCGGTCGCCAATGACGGCGGCGACATCGTCTTCCGCGGCTTCCGGGACGGCGTCGTCTTCCTCCACATGCGCGGCGCCTGCGCCGGCTGCCCGTCATCGACCGCGACGCTGCGCGGCGGAATCGAGCGGCTCCTGCAGCATTTCTGCCCGGATGTGATGGAAGTGCGCGCGGTCTGAAGCCCGGCGAACGGCGCGATGGCCGACCGAACCGGGGGCGACGGACAGGGTTTGCCCGCACTGTGCGCCAGCCGTCACGGCCGACACCACAGCTCGGACCGGCCTCACAGGGCCGAAGCATTTGCCGTCAATGAGGGGACGGCGCGTCCGCAACAGAGCCGATTGCATGTCCAAGGCCCGTGAGCTCCGTGCCCTTCTGTCCGGTCCCGATATCGTCATGGCGCCGGGTGCGCCTGACTGTCTGACCGCCCGGATCATCGAGCGGGCCGGCTATCCTGCCGTTTACATGACGGGCTTCGGCGCCACAGCGAGCCGGCTCGGGATGCCGGACATCGGGCTGTTGACCCTGACCGAGATGACCGAACACGCCCGCAACATGACGCGCGCCGTCGCCATTCCCATCGTCGCCGATGCCGACACAGGTTATGGCGGCCCTTCAAACATCCACCGCACCGTCCGCGAGTACATACAGGCTGGCGTCGCGGCCATCCATCTCGAGGACCAGGTCGCGCCAAAGCGGTGCGGACAGCTCTCGGGGATTCGGCTGATGGGCGCGGAGGAAAGCGCGCGCCGCCTCGAATGCGCCATCGCGGCGCGCGGGAGCGATGATCTTATCATTATCGGTCGCACGGACGCCATCGGCGCAGGCGATCCTGCCGAGGCGGTTCGGCGTGCAAAGCTCTACCGGGAGGCCGGTGCCGACCTCGTCTTCGTCGACGGCATCAAACGGGTGAGCGAAGTCGAACTCATCGCCCGCGAGGTTCCGGGTCCCAAGGTCGTCTCCATCGTCGATGGCAACGAGACCGTCGCGCTCACAGCGAAAGACCTGGGCGCCATGGGGTTCTCCATGGCCCTTTATGCGGTCACAGCTCTCTTCACCGCCGCGCGCGCAATCGCTGATGCGATGGCCACGTTGAAGCGCGACGGTTCGCCGAAGGGCATCGCGCCGCAGATGACCTATGCCGAGTACTGCGACATTGTCGATCTCGCAAGCTTCAGTCGGCGTGACGACGTGTTCGGCGTCTGAGCGGCGACTTGGACCATAATCAAGGTGTGATCTCGTGACACTGACCTCGAAGCCCGAGACCATCGCCGCGCAGGCCGGCGGCGTCGTCGATGAAGCGACCGGCGCCGTGGTGCCCCCCATCCAGATCGCAACGACCTTCCTGCGCGACCCCGACAATCAGTATCGCCGCGGCTTCGGTTACGCGCGCCCCGACAATCCTGTGACCCGTAACGCCGAGGAGGTGCTGCGAAGGCTCGAAGGCGGCGTCTCGTGTCTGATGTTCGGCTCCGGCATGGCCGCGGCGACGACCGTGTTTCTGGCGCTCGAGCGGCCGGCGCATGTCGTCGTGCCCAGCGTGATGTACTGGGCGCTGCGGAACTGGCTCGCCAGCGATGCCGCAACTCACGGCATAACCGCGACTTTCGTCGACGCAACCAGCCCGGACGCGATCAAGGCGGCGATCCGCCCCGGTGCGACCAAGCTCGTCTGGATCGAGACTCCGGCGAACCCGATGTGGGGCATTTCCGACATCGCCGCCACGGCGGCGATCGCGCACGAAGCCGGAGCCCTGCTCGCCGTCGATTCGACGGTTGCCACGCCGGTGCTTACCCGGCCGCTCGATCTCGGCGCCGACGTGGTCATGCACTCGGCCACCAAGTACCTCAATGGTCACTCCGACGTCGTCGCCGGCGCGCTGGTGTTCCCGCGCACCGATGGGCTCGCCGAACGTGCGGCGCGTGTGCGCTACATGCTCGGTGCCGTGCTCGGTCCCTTCGAGGCGTCATTGCTCCTGCGCGGAATGCGCACGCTGCACGTCCGCGTCCGCCACCAGTGCGCGTCGGCCATTGCCATCGCCCGGCACTTTGCGGCAAGCCCGCGGATCGTCGAGGTGCTCTATCCGGGCCTCGAAAGCGCTCCGGGACACGCTGCGGCGCGGCGCCAGATGCGCGACGGCTTCGGGGGGATGCTGTCCGTACGTGTGAGGGGCGGCGAGGCCGCGGCCATCCGCACTGCCGCCAACGTCCGGATCTGGAAGCGCGCCACCTCGCTCGGCGGCGTCGAGAGCCTCATCGAACACCGCGCCTCGGTGGAAGGGCCCGGCACGCCCTGTCCGCCGGACCTCCTGCGCCTGTCGGTGGGCCTTGAGGCCATCGAGGATCTGATCGAGGATCTCGAGCAGGCGCTTGTCGCCAACACCTGAAAGGGTTGCGGAAAGGAGGGGCTCATGTCCGATGCTCTCGGCTGGCGCTTGAAGCTCGGCGTTCTGGCCCCCTCGACCAACACCGTCGTGCAGCCCGACATGGACGGGATGCGACCCGTCGGCGTCACCAACCACTTCAGCCGAATTTTCACGCCGAACAACAAAGCGCTGAGCAACGAGAGCTTCCGCGCCGGCATCGACGTGATCGGCTCGAACGTCATGAATGCCATCGACAGCGTCATGACCTGCGAGCCCGGCTACATCGTCATGGGGATCTCGGCGCTCTCATTCTTTGGCGGCGCCAAAGGGGCCGAGGGATTCCACGCGCGTATCGCGGCCCACACCGGTCTCGGTCTCACCATCGGCAGCCATGCCTGCGACGCCGCGCTCAAGGCCTATGGCGGCGTTCGACGCATCGCGATCCTGACCCCCTACTGGCCGGTGATGAATGACGAGGTGCGGCGCTACTTCACCGACGCCGGTTACACCGTCGTCCGCGACATCGCGCTGCGCCCCGGCCTCAACATCGTCTGG
>CAYWBX010000370.1:0-4420 GCA_964456015.1 uncultured Hyphomicrobiaceae bacterium
GTCCAACGTGAAGTTGCATGGCGCTACTCCTCAGGAGAAGTTCTGGCTGTAACGGCTCAGGCCGAGCGCGAGCTCCTGCCGGTCCATGTTGGCCAGAAGGAGTCTCGATGGGATGAACACACGGACTTCCGTGCCGACGCCCTTCGAACTGGTTATGCTGATGTTGCCGCCGTGAAGCTCGATCAGCGCTTTCGCGATCGGAAGGCCGAGGCCGGCGCCTTCTCGCCAGCGAGAGCGACCTGCGTCGACTTGTCCGAACGGGGTGAGCGCGACATCGACTTCCGTTTGCTCCATGCCCACACCCGAGTCGCGAATGACGATGTGGGTTCCAGAGTCTTTCTCGGGGAACGCCTCTACCGAGATTCCGCCGCCGCTTGGTGTGAACTTGATTGCGTTCGTGATGAGGTTTGTGAGCGCCTGCTGAAGTTTCTGCTGATCGCCGACCGTCACCGGCAGCGCCTCTCTGATGGTGCAGCTGATCTTCAAGCCGGCAACGGCTGCGTGTCTCGCAAGTGAGCTGACCGTCGCCTCGACGATCCCCTCTATATCGATCTCCTGGGCATCGAGCGCATAGTGCCCGCTCTGCAGCTTCGATATGTCGAGGATGTCGTTGATCAGTGACAGCAAGTGGCCGGCGGCATCCTGGATGAGTCGGGCATACTCTGTGATCTCGATATCGCTCAGTCGACGGCGATCCTGCTCGGCGAGCAGCTTTGAAAACCCGATCACGGTGTTGAGTGGCGTGCGAAGCTCATGGCTCATGTTGGCGATGAACTCGGACTTCACGCGACGGGCGATCTCCGCCTCGTGGCGCGCGTGTCGTTCCGCTTCGCGCGTCCGGGTGCGCAGGACGGCTTCGCCGAGGCGAGTCGAGTACTCGGCCATGAGGCTGTTGGCTTTGCCTGACCCAGTCGGCGCACTGATCATGACGATTAACGAATTCCAACACGGGGTGGAGCCATGAAAGTATCGGTCAGACAATAACTTGAGGTTAATCGGGCGTTGTTGCGTGACATGAGGGGTGAGACCCGGCCCACGAAGCGCAATCGCAATCCCGTGTCACGTGTTCCGGTGGACAGGAACCGGCTGGGGCGGCAGAAACGGGTCGCAGGCCCTACTAAACTGAACTCGAGCAACGCGCTGCGGCCAGCCAGGGCCTGTCACCAGGGATCGAAAATATGACGAATCGAAGTCCGCTCCGTGTGCTTGTGATTGGCGCGAAAGACCATTCTGAACAGCTGGAAAAGGTTGTTGCCAAGGCCGGCCTTGAAGACACTCTCGCCATTGTTGGGCAAGCTGGGCGCATCAGCCGCGTGGTTCTCAACCGTCTGACGCAAGCGGACGTTGCGATCGTGGTGGTTCCCCGCGGCAGCGGCTTTTCTGCCGAGACGCGCCGGGAATGCCTTCTGGCGTGGTCGGTTGGCGCCGTGCCAGTCCTTGCCGTTGAGTCGATCGGTCAGCGGGATCAGGCGGAGGTGCGCTCGACCGGCGAGGCGTTCGCTGCGTGGGCCCACCGACTCGGTCTCGTCCCGGCAATTTGGCTCAGTCTTACCCCAGACGGCGGTCACGCTGTCGAGGCGCTCGGCCGATTGGCCTTGGCAAACCGAGCCGCCGAGCCATTTCGGCTCTGGGTTGACACGGCATCTCACATGGATGCGGTCACGCGCCTGACCGGAACGCCGACGGGAAGCATCGCCCCCGGAGATCCGGTCGTGGTTCTGCCGCAAGGCGTAAGTGCAACGATTGCCCGGTCAGAAGCTGAACGACTGGATCGTCTGGCTGACGCGATTGTGCTGGACGGGCATTTCGACATTGCGCCGGGTTCACTTGTTGTGGCTGCAAATGAGCGGCCGGAGCTTTCCGACCAGGTGGCGGCGCACCTCGTTTGGGTCGATGAAAGGCCGATGCTTCCGGGCCGTTCCTACCAACTGTATCTTGGCCCGCAGAGATCGTCCGCCACTGTGACGCTGCTGAAGCATCGGCTTAATCCTTCCGACCTTGATCCGATTGCGGCCCGCCAGCTCGCCGATGGCGAGGCCGGCCTCGTCAATCTGTCGTTCTCGACGCCGGTTTTTTCCGATCCGTTTGAGCGGTCCGCCGCCCTGGGTCGCTTCACGTTGCACGAGCAGGGGCGCGATGTGCCCGTCGGCTATGGCCGCATCGCCTTTACGCTTCGTCGCGCGACGAACATCCACTGGCAGGCGCTTGCCGTCGACAAAACCGCCCGCGCAGCCCTCAAAGGACAGCGTCCCTGCTGCCTGTGGCTGACCGGTCTGTCGGGCAGCGGAAAGTCCACGGTTGCAAGCCTGCTTGAGCAGCGGCTCAACGCGGCCGGACGACACACGTACACGCTGGACGGGGACAACGTGCGGCACGGCCTCAATCGCGATTTGGGCTTCACCGACGCCGATCGGGTTGAGAACATCCGCCGGGTGGCCGAAGTTGCGCGGTTGTTCGTCGATGCCGGTCTGATCGTCATCGTCTCCTTCATCTCGCCGTTCCGCGCCGAGCGGCAGATGGCTCGCGACCTCTTTCCGGCTGGAGACTTCATCGAAATATTCGTGGATACTCCCTTGGAGGAATGCGAACGACGGGATGCGAAGGGCCTCTACAAGAAGGCCCGCGCAGGACTTCTAAAGAACTTCACCGGCATCGACAGCCCCTACGAGCCGCCGGAGTCTCCCGAACTCCATTTGCATGGACTGACGTCGACGCCGGAGGAGATGGTGGACAAGGTTCTGCGGGAGCTGGAACGGCGGAGCATGATCTGAATGGGATCAGCCGGATTAAGGCTTAGCCAGCGAAAGCCTCGTGATGGCGGGCATTGCGATCGCGGTCATTTCCGCCGTGCGGACGCGATCGGAAGCGACAAGCACCCCAAATGACGGGAAGAGGGATGGCGCGCAATCTGAAGATCAACTCAGACCGGCTCTGGTCCACCATCATGACTTCGGGAGAGATCGGCCGAGGCCCGAAGGGAGGTCTTCGCCGCCTGACGCTTACCGACGAGGATCGGGATGTCCGCAATCTCCTCGCGAGTTGGGCGCGCGCGGATGGTTTCTCCGTCACCGTCGATCAAATCGGTAACATGTTCATCCGCCGGGACGGCACGGACCCTGCGCTGGCCCCGGTGCTTATCGGCAGCCACCTCGACACGCAGGCGGCCGGTGGAAGCTTCGACGGAGTTCTCGGCGTCCTTGCGGGGCTGGAGGTCCTGCGCGTTCTGAACGAGGCCGGCATCAGCACTCGACGCGCCATCGAAGTCGTCAATTGGACGAACGAGGAGGGTGCCCGTTTCTATCCCCCAATGCTCGCGTCGGCCGTGTTTGCCGGCAAGCAAGGTCTCGAATGGGCGCTTGATCGTTGTGACCGAAACGGCATCCGCCTCGGCGACGAGCTCAAGCGCATCGGATACTCCGGGAAGGAACCTGTCGGCGGCCGGGCGGTCGATGCCTACTTCGAGCTGCACATTGAGCAAGGTCCCCGGCTCGACCGCGAGCGCGTGCCCGTCGGGATCGTCGTCGGGGGATTCCCGACGGCAGGGATGCGGATCTCGATCATGGGGGAGACTGCACATGTCGGCCCGACGCCGATGGAGTTGCGCCGCAACGCGCTGGTCGGTGCCGCCCATGTGGCCATTGCCATCGACGAGATCGGTTGGCGCCACTCGGCGGCCGAAGCCAAGGCAACGGCCGCGCGGCTCGATCTATGGCCGAACCTTCCGGGGATTATCTCTGATCGTGCAGATTTATTCTGCGACATGCGTCACCCACGAGCGGACGGGCTGAAGCGGATGCTCGACGAAGTTGCTGTCGCATTGCCGGACTGCGCGCGACGCGGGAGATGCACGATTGAGATCGCCGAGCAGTGGGGGTTTGGTGGGCTCGAGTTCGACGCGGAGCTCATCGCATTGCTGCGCCGTGCGGCAAGCGACCTCGGCTATCGCACACTGGACCTGCGGTCGGAGGCCGGGCACGATGCGTATCACATGGCCTCCATCTGTCCGGCTGCGATGATTTTCTCGCCATGCGCGGGCGGCATCTCGCACAACGAGGCAGAAAGCATGACGAAGGAGGACGCGACGCCGGGCGCAAACGTCCTTCTCTCGGCCGTGATCGCCAGGGCGGACAGATAGCCGGACCTGGAATGTTGGGTGCACGGCCGATCGCCCTCCGGAGAGAAATCGGCCGCCACAGGTCCGTTGATCGCCGCATGAGCAACTTACCCGCCGGACGGCGAGCCTCGCTCCGGATCAGTCAGATTAGAACGGCTATGCGCTTCCGATTGCAATTCCGGCAGCGAAGACGATCAGTCCACCGAGGACGACCTCGAATGCAGCCTGCAGGAATCGCGTATCCATATAGCGCGCCCGGATCCAGGCAATTGCCCACAGCTCGACGAAGACGATGAGCGCCGCGAT
>CAYWBX010000371.1:0-4417 GCA_964456015.1 uncultured Hyphomicrobiaceae bacterium
ATCCTGCTCTCGGGCCTCCTCTCGGCCGGCGGCGTCCCGGCGCTCTCCGGCATCAGCTTCATGGCCAAGGGTGGCGTCATCGCCTCCCCCGTCGCCTTTCCCTTCGGTAACGGCGCGGCCATCGCTGGCGAAGCCGGCCCGGAGGCGATCCTGCCGCTCGCCCGCGGCCCCGACGGTCGCCTCGGCGTTACGGCCCGCGGCGGCGGCGGCATCAACATCACTTTCAATGTCGCCGCGAGCGATGTCGACAGCTTCCGCCGATCCGAGGCCCAGATCGCCGCGCTCATCGCCCGCACCGTCAGCGCCGGCCAGCGCAATCTGTGACTTCGCCCGAGTGAGGCGCGCCCCGCGTGCGCGTGACATCCCATGGCCTTTCACGAAATCCGCTTTCCGACCGGCATCTCGCGCGGCGCGACCGGCGGCCCCGAACGGCGCACCGACGTCGTGGTCCTCGGCTCCGGCTTCGAGGAGCGCAACGCCCGCTGGGCGCATTCGCGCCGCGCCTACAACGCCGGCTACGGCGTGCGCACGCTCGATGATCTCCACGCCGTCCTTGCCTTCTTCGAGGAGCGGCGCGGCCGGCTCCATGCCTTCCGCTGGCGCGATCACGCCGACTGGAAATCCTGCCCGCCGGAATCGACCCCGACCGCTCTCGATCAGGTGATCGGCACCGGCGACGGCAGCCTCGCGGAATTTCAGCTCGTCAAGCGTTATGGCGCCGCCCACGCGCCCTACGATCGTCCGATCAAGAAGCCGGTCGCCGGAACAGTCCTCGTCGCCGTTGACGCGAGCCCGCAGACGCCGGGCGTCGATTTCGACGTCGATTCCACCACCGGCCTCGTCACGTTCCGCCCAGGCCGCATCCCGACCCCCGGAGCCGTCGTCACCGCCGGCTTCGAGTTCGATGTCCCGGTGCGCTTCGACACCGACAAGCTCGAGATCAGCGTCTCGGGCTTCCGCCATGGCGTCATCCCCGCCATCCCCATTATCGAGGTGAGGCTCTGATCGCATGAAAACGCTCCCGCCCGGCCTCCAGGCACATCTCGACAGCGGCGCCACCACGCTCTGCTGGTGCTGGCGCATCACGCCGCGCCGCGGCCCCCGCCTCGGCTTTACCGACCACGACCGGGATCTCGACTTCGACGGCACCACGTTCGAGGCCGCCACCGGCTTCACGGCCTCCGAGATCCGATCGACCGCCGGCCTCAGCGTCGACGATCTCGAGGTCGAGAGTGCGCTCGTCTCCGCGCGGCTCTCCGAAGCCGCCCTCGCCGCCGGCGACTTCGACGATGCGGCGATCGAGATCTTTCGCGTCAACTGGTCCGACGTCAGCCAGCGCGTCCTGATGCGGAAAGGCTCGCTCGGCGAGGTGCGCCGCACCGGCAGCACGTTTACCGCCGAGGTCCGCGGCCTTGCGCACTACTTGCAGCAGCCGAAAGGGCGTCTCTTCCAATACGCCTGCGACGCCGAAGTCGGCGACGCGCGCTGCGGCGTGTCGCTCGCACTGCCCGCCCACCGCGGCAGCGGCGTCATCGCCGCGGTCGAAGGCCCGCGCACGTTCCTCGCCGCTGGTCTTGCCGGCTACGCCGACGGCTGGTTCACGCGCGGCCTCGTCACCTTCACGAGCGGCGCGAACGCCGATCGCGGCATGGAGGTCAAGCGCCACTCCGCAGGCGCCGGCGCAGTGCAGATCGAGCTCTGGCAGGCGTTGGCCGCGCCGCTCGCGCCGGGCGACGCCTTCACCGTGACGGTCGGCTGCGACAAGCAGCTCGCGACTTGCCGCGACAAGTTCCAGAACGCGGTCAACTACCGCGGTTTTCCGCACATGCCGGGCAATGACTTCCTGGCGTCTCCCGCCTCCGGCTGAGCCGCCGCCCCCTGCAAACTTCGCATCTGTCACCGCGACGCTCGCCATGTCCGATGGATCTGCGACCACGTCCCCACCTCCTCCGACGCGCGCCGAAATCGTCCGTCGCGCCCGCGCCTGGCTCGGAACCCCCTATCACCACCAGGCGAGCCGCCTCGGCGCGGGCTGCGATTGCGTCGGCCTCGTGCGCGGCCTCTATCGTGAAATCGTCGGCGAGGAGACAGAGCCGGTCCCGGGCTACAGCCGCGATTGGGCCGAGGCATCCGGCGCCGAAACGCTGATCGAGGCCGCCGGCCGCCATCTGCTCCCCGTTGCGCCCACAGCCGCCCGACCCGGCGACGTACTCGTCTTCCGCTACCGCCCGAACACGATCGCCAAGCACACCGGCGTTCTCGCAGATTTTCCCGACGGCGCCCCCTCGCTCATCCACGCGCTCGAAGGCCGCGGCGTCGTCGAAGTCCCGCTCGGCGGCTGGTGGCGCCGCCGCAACGCGGCGGCTTTCTCCTTTCCAGGGATCATCGACTGATGGCGACCCTTGCTCTCTCCGTGGCCGGCGCCGCGCTCGGCGGCGCTCTGCTGCCCGGCGGCCTGACGCTGCTCGGCGCGACCATCGCCGGCGCAACCATCGGCTCGCAGATCGGGGCGCTCGCCGGCTCCTTCGTCGATCAGGCGCTCTTCGGCGCAAGCGGCCTGCCGCGCGCACCTTCGGGACCGCGCCTCTCCGATCTCAAGGTCACCGCCTCCACCGAAGGTGCCGCCATCCCGCGCCTCTATGGCAAGTGCCGCCTCGGTGGTCAGGTCATCTGGGCCGCCGACATCGAGGAGCAGATCGTCGCGTCGGATGGCGCCGGCAGCGGCAAGGGAGCACCTGCGCCGCGCGCCGGCGACAGCGCAACCTACCGGTACTTCGCAAGCTTCGCCGTCGCCCTCTGCGAGGGGCCGGTCACCGGCATCGCACGCGTGTGGGCCGACGGCCGCGAGCTCGATCTCGCCGACATCACCTTCCGTCTCCACGTCGGCAGCGAGACGCAGGCTCCCGACAGCCTCATCGCAGCACACGTCGGCACCGCCTCTGCCCCGGCCTATCGCGGCACCGCCTACGTCGTTTTCGAGCGCCTGCCGCTCGCGCCCTTTGGCAACCGCATTCCGCAGCTCTCCTTCGAGGTGCTTCGCGCCGTCGATCCCTTCGAGCGCCTCGTGCGCGGCGTCGTCATGATCCCAGGCTCGGGCGAGTTCGTCTACGCGCCCCAGTCCGTGACGCGCCAGACGGGCGGTGCCACCTTCACGGCCGAGAACACGCACACACGCGCCGGCGGAACGGACTGGCAGGTCGCCCTCGATCAGCTCGAGGCCACGTTGCCCAACGCACGCTCGACCTCGCTGGTCGTCAGCTGGTTCGGCTCCGATCTGCGCGCCGGCCACTGCCTCGTGCGCCCGGCCGTCGACACGGCCGAGAAAGCGACCCAGCCCATCGCCTGGTCCGTTGCCGGCCTCGGCCGCGAGACCGCGCCCGTTGTCAGCCTGCACGACGGCCGCCCCGCTTACGGCGGCACCCCGTCCGATCAGACCGTCGTCGCCGCCATCCGCGATCTCAAGGCGCGCGGCCACAAGGTGACGCTCACGCCTTTCATCCTGATGGACATTCCAGCCGGCAACGCGCTGCCCGACCCCTACACCGGCGGCATCGGCCAACCGGCCTATCCGTGGCGCGGCAGGATCACCGTCGCGCCGGCTCCCGGGGTGCCGGGCACGCCCGACAAGACGACCGCTGCCGCCACCCAGATCGCAGCCTTCGTCGGCACCGCGACGCCGGCCCACTACGCGCTCGCAGGCGAGACCGTCGCCTATTCCGGCCCCGCGGAGTGGTCGCTGCGCCGCATGGTTCTGCACTATGCCATGCTCGCCGTCGCTGCCGGTGGCGTCGACGCCTTCATCATCGGCTCGGAGCTGCGAGGCCTCACCCAGGTGCGCTCGGCCGCCGATACCTATCCCTTCGTCGCCGCCCTCGCGAGCCTCGCCGCCGACGTCAAGGCGATCCTCGGCCCGGCGACCAAGGTGACCTACGCCGCCGACTGGTCCGAGTACTTCGGACATCAGCCCGCCGACGGCAGCGGCGACGTCTATTTCCACCTCGACCCGCTCTGGGCTTCGCCCGCCATCGACGCCGTTGCCATCGACTGCTATTGGCCGCTCGCCGACTGGCGCGACGGCGAGGATCACCTCGACCGCCAGGCCGGCGCCGCCTCGATCTACGACCTCGGCTATCTGCGCGCCAACCTTTTCGCCGGCGAGGGCTTCGACTGGTACTACGCCAGCGGCGCCGACCGCGCCGCGCAGGTCCGCACCCCCATCACCGACGGGGCCGGCAAGCCCTGGGTCTTCCGATACAAGGACATCCGTTCCTGGTGGGCGAACGAGCACGTCAACCGGCCGGGCGGCGCCGAAGCCTCCGCGCCCACCGCCTGGGTGCCCCGTTCGAAGCCGATCTGGCTCACCGAGATCGGCTGCCCGGCGGTCGACAAGGGCGCCAACCAGCCCAACGTCTTCGTC
>CAYWBX010000372.1:0-4417 GCA_964456015.1 uncultured Hyphomicrobiaceae bacterium
CATGCCGCCGTGCGTCTGGATGTTCCCTTTCGACGTCAGCCATCCGGCGTCCGAGGCGGCGATGCGTGCAGTGGCGGCCGCGAGCGGCAGGTCGTGGGCATCGGTTGTGAGCGCCCAGGCGCCCCAGTAGGCATTGGAGCGGGCAAGCTCCACTGCGACGTACATGTCCGCGAGCTTGTGCTTGATGGCCTGAAAGGAGCCGATCGGGCGGCCGAAGGCATACCGTTCGAGCGCGTAGGCCTTCGCCTGGTCGAGCGCCGCTTGCGCGCCCCCGAGCTGCTCGAACGCCATCATGACGGCAAACCTGTCGAGAAGGCGCCTGAGCTCGATCTCTCCGCCAGTCCCGAGCGGCTCTGCCGGTGCGCCATCGAATTCGAGCGTCGCAAGTTTGCGCGAGGGATCGAACGATGTCTCGGAAAGGCGTGCCGCTCCGGGCGCGCAGAGGTCCACGATGTGCAGTGAGGGTCGCCCGCGCGCATCGAGGGCGGCGACAATGGCCATCGTCGCGCATTGACCGTCGAGAACGGCAATCTTGCGGCCGGTAATGCGACCGTCGACCGCCTGAGAGGCGAGCCGGGATGGCAGAAAAGCGCCCGGCCGCTCGGCCAGCGCAAGCGTGCCGATCGCCTCGCCGCTCGCGAGTTTCGGCAGCCACTGCGCCTTCTGCGCGGGCGAGCCGATCTGCAAGATGGCGTCGGCTGCGCCGCAGACCGACGACGAAAACGGCAAAGGCGCCAGCACATAGCCGAGCTCTTCGGCCAGCACGCATAAGGCAAGTGCCCCGAGACCGGACCCGCCGTGCTCCTCTGGGATCGCGGCGCCAAGCCATCCGAGCCGCGCGATCTCGCTCCAGAGCCCGGCGTCGTAGGCGGCATCGCTTTCGAGCACGCCGCGTGGCACGGCGGGCGGGCATTTCTGTCGCAGGATTTTGCGCGCTTCTTCGCGCAAATGCTTCAAATCGTCGGGAAAATCGAAGTTCATGAGAGGGCCTGCTCGCATCCGGCGCCGTGCGCGACCAAGCGGTCCCCGCCTCGCGCGCCCGTTCGCCAAACTACCGTCGTGGGGCCGCTCTGGCCAGACGACACCCGGTGGCGGCTGCCGCTTACGTCCGATTGAAGCGATGCGCGGGCAACTGCCGAATGGCCGCGGGTGCGGACTTACGCGAGCGCCCCGCCGGATGGGAAGGAGATCGGGCGTTGGCGGACGCGCCCGTTTTAATCCTCGAACGGGTCTTTCATGAGAATCGTGTCGTCGCGCTCGGGCGAGGTCGACAAGAGCGTCACCGGGCATTCGATGAGCTCTTCAATCCGCTTCACGTACTTGATCGCCTGCGCCGGCAGCGATGCCCAGGACCGCTTGCCTTCGGTGGAGGCCTGCCAGCCCTCGAACGTCTCGTAGACGGGTTTGACGCGCGCCTGCTGATTCATGCCGGCAGGCAGCCGGTCGAGACGCTGGCCGTCGAGGTCGTAGGCGACGCACACTTTGATCTCGGGAAGCGGGTCAAGGATGTCGAGCTTGGTGAGCGCGATGCCGTCGATGCCGGACACCTTGACCACCTGCCGAACGAGAACCGAGTCGAACCAGCCGCACCGCCGCTTGCGGCCGGTCACGACGCCAAACTCGCGACCGCGCTCGCCGAGGAGCTGGCCGATCTCGTCGGGCTCGCCGTCGGGCCCGATCAGTTCCGTCGGGAAGGGTCCCGAGCCGACCCGCGTCGTATAGGCCTTGGCGAGACCGAGCACGGTGCCGATGGCGCCCGGACCCATGCCGGAGCCGGTCGCAGCCTGCGCGGCTATGGTGTTTGACGACGTCACGAAGGGATATGTGCCGTGGTCGATGTCGAGCAGCGCTCCCTGCGCTCCCTCAAACAGGATGCGCTTGCCGGCACGCCGGGCGCGGTCGAGCGTCTCCCAGACCGTGTCCACATAAGGCAGAATCTTGGGCGCGATGGCCGTGAGCTCGCCGATGAGCGCGTCTTTGTCGACGAGCGGCTGTCCGAGCCCCTTGCGCAGGGCATTGTGGTGCACGAGCAACCGATCGATCTTGGGGCCGAGGTTGCCGGGATTGCGCAGATCCTGCACTCGGATCGCGCGCCGCCCGACTTTGTCCTCGTACGCTGGTCCGATGCCGCGCCCGGTAGTGCCGATCTTCTGCCCGCCGGCGGCGGCCTCGCGCAGCTGATCCAACTCGCGGTGCAACGGGAGGATCAGCGTGGCGTTCTCCGCGATCTTGAGATTGTCCGGCCCGATCTGGACGCCCTGTTTGCCGAGGCCCGCGATCTCGCTCGCCAGATGCCACGGATCGACCACGACGCCGTTGCCGATGATCGAAAGCTTGCCGGGCCGAACCACGCCGGAAGGCAGCAGGGAGAGCTTGTAGGTGACGCCATTGATGACCAGGGTGTGGCCGGCGTTGTGGCCGCCCTGGAAACGCACCACGATGTCGGCACGCTCCGACAGCCAGTCGACGATCTTGCCCTTGCCTTCGTCGCCCCATTGGGCGCCGATCACGACCACATTCGCCATGGCGCGGCTGCTCCTCCTTGCGTGCTCTTCACCCCGAAGCCGGTCGGCATGGGCAGGACCCTGCGGCCGCTCTGACGGCTTCGCCGGTGCCGGCCGCATCCCGCCAACGCGGTGCCCGCAAACGCAGAAGGGCCCCGGCCGCGAGGCCAGAGCCCTTTTTGACATTTATAGCTGCGATTCCGCCAAGAGCAAGCGCGTCGCGAAGGCCACCCGACCCGGATTCTGTGTGAGGCACAGCCGGAAATCGGTCGGATTTCGCGTTTGGCGCGCCGCACCCGGCCTTGTTGGCAGGCACCCGGGCCGGTACGTTGAGCAAAGATCAACGCGCGAACACGGGATCGGCGACAGAGGTTGGCTCGCATGAAGATACTGGTGATGGGATCGGGCGGCGTCGGCGGCTATTTCGGTGCACGGCTCGCCGCTGCCGGCAACGATGTCACGTTCGTTGCGCGCGGCAGGCATCTCGACGCGATGCGCCGGGAGGGGTTGCGTCTCGACAGCCAGCTTGGCGATCTGCATCTCAAACCCGTATCCGTCACGGACGATCCGGCGACTGCCGGCGTGCCCGATGTGGTCATCTTCGCGACCAAGATGACGGATGCCGATCAAGCTGCAAGGCAGTTGCGTCCCATCGTGCGCGAGGGCGTCACCATCATCACGTTCCAGAACGGCGTCGAGGCGCCCGACATTGTCCGGCGCGCGCTTCCGGACGCCCACGTCGTGCCGGGCGTGGCGCGGATTGCGAGCCACATTTCCCGCCCCGGCGTCATCGAGCAGAGAAGCCCCTTCGCAAGGATCGAGTTCGGCGAGGCGCAAGGCGGCGTCTCGCCGAAGCTCGAGGCGTTTCACGCCGTCTGCAGGAAAGCCGGGATTGATGCCGTGCTTGCCGAAAATGTGCAGCGCAACGTCTGGCTGAAGTTCGGCATGCTCGCGACGTTCTCCGGCCTGACGGCGCTCACCGGCCACAACGCCGGCGCCATCCGCACCAATCCCGGCACTCGCGCGCTGATCGAGGCGTCGATCCGCGAGACGATCGCCGTCGGCAAGGCGGCGGGCGGCTACCTAACGGAGGACGATTTCGCCGGACTCATCAAGACGATCGATTCCAATCCGGCGGCGATGACTACCTCCATGGCGCATGACCGCGCCGCGGGAAAACCTCTGGAAGTCGATTACCTGTCGGGGGCCGTCGTGCGCATCGGCGAGCTGCATGGCATTTCAGCGCCCACGCACAAGTTCATCGCGCAGGCGCTTTCGATCGATGCGGCGGGCCGCGGCGCGTCGTGACGAGAAGGCGGTGTCTCGTGCCGCGGCAGATTATTGCGCGCTTGTTGGCGCGATTACGTCGGAAGCAACGATAATCAAGCGAGGTTGGGCCATCGATGCCGACACGATCAATCGCCTTCGTCGGGCTCGGCGCCATGGGCGGCGCCATGGCCGAGACGCTCATTAAGAAGCAGTTCCGGGTGACGGGCTACGACATGCGGCCGGAAGCGGTCGCACGCCTTGAGAAAGCCGGCGGCCGCGGTGCCGCAAGCGCGGAAGAGGCGGCGCGCGATGCCGATATGCTGATCCTGATGGTCGTCAACGCCGACCAGGCCGAGCAGGTGCTCTTCGACAAGGATGCGCTTGAGGCATTGAAACCGGACGCCACCGTCGTGCTCTGCTCGACCTGCGCCCCCTCGCGCATCGAGACGATCGCGCGACGCGTGGAGAAGAGCGGCCGCTCCTTCGTAGATGCACCGGTCTCGGGCGGCGTCAAGGGAGCCAGGAACGGCACGCTCACGATCATGGCGGCAGCCCGCAAGCCCGTATTCGAGAAGGCGAAGCCGGTTCTCGCCGCCATGGGCTCGAGCCTGTGGGCGCTGCTGGGGCAGGCCTTCCTCGAGCCG
>CAYWBX010000373.1:0-4415 GCA_964456015.1 uncultured Hyphomicrobiaceae bacterium
GAGGTCATGACGTCGCGTCTTCATCCGGGCGGCCTGCAGGCCTTGCATGGCGTCCGTCCGGATCTGACGACGCTCGGCAAGTACGTCGGCGGCGGCATGTCGTTCGGCGCGTTCGGCGGCCGGGCCGACGTCATGAGTCTGTTCGATCCGTCGCGCGCCGATGCGCTGCCGCACGCCGGCACGTTCAACAACAACGTGCTTACCATGTCGGCCGGCTACGCCGGGCTCACCGAACTGCTCACGCCCGAGGCGCAGATCGCGCTCAACGCCCGCGGCGACCGGCTGCGCGCGCGTCTCAACGCCATCGCACGGGCCGCCGGCGCCCGGATGCAGTTCACCGGCATCGGCTCGATGATGGCGGCGCATTTCCATCTCGAGCCCGTCCGCAACGCCGCCGACGCCGAGAAAGGCGAGCAGGGGCTCAAGGAGCTTTTCTATTTCGATCTTCTCGACCGAGGCATCTACATCGCGCGGCGCGGCATGATCGTCACCAACCTGGTCCACGACGAGGCGGCCTACGCGGCGCTCGAGTCGGCGGTCGAGGATTTCGTCCGCGTCCGCCGCCGGTTCCTCGACTGACCTTCGTTTCCCCACCGGGATTGCTCGCGCCCGCTTGTCCCGAGCCGGGCGAGAGATGCGGCGCCCGCGGGGGCGGCCAGCCGCCGCGACCTCTCGCCTCGGCCAACATCCCAGGCAGCATGGGTCCATTCGCGCCATGCACCTCGCGCGATCGGTGCTTGCACCTTGCAACAGGATCGGCAAGCTTTCCCCGCTCGTCAGGACTTGCAACCCCCATGGCCTTCGACCCGATTCCGAACCGCCAGCCGCCCGTTCTCGACCCGATCACCGTCGAGGTGATCGGCAACGCCCTGTCCTCGATCGCGGAGGAGATGGGCGAGACGCTGGTGCGCGCCGCCTACTCGACCAACATCAAGGAACGCCGGGACAGCTCCACCTGTCTCTTCGACGCCGCCGGCCGCACGCTCTGTCAGGCCTCACACATCCCGATGCACCTTGGCTCGCTGATCGGCATCATCGGCACGATAATGGCGCGGGTGGCGCCGGACTCCATCCGCGACGGTGACGTCTTCATCGGCAACGATCCCTATAGCGGCGGCGGCACGCATCTGCCGGATCTCGTGCTCGCGGAACCGATTTTCGTCGACGGCCAATTGACCGGCTGGGCGACCAACACCGCGCACCACGCGGATTTCGTCGACCGCGGCCATGCACACATCTTTCAGGAAGGCATCCGGATCCCGCCGGTGCGCCTCTACCGGGGCGGCGAACTTGAGCAGGATGTTCTCGACCTCATCCTGCTCAATCTGCAGGTGCCGCGCGAGCGGCTTGCCGACTTGCGCGCACAGCGCGCCGCCAACGCCCAGGGCATCCGGCGTTTCCGCGAGCTGTGCCGGCGCTACGGCCGCGCGACCATCGTCGCGGCGGGCGAGCACCTGCTCGACTATGCCGAGCGGCTGACGCGCGCCGGCATCCGCACGATACCGTCGGGCCGTTACGAGTTCAGCGACGTGTTCGACAGCGAGGAGTATCCCGAAATCCTCGAGCTCAAGGTGCGCATCGACGTCCGGGACGACGTAATCCACCTCGCGTTCGATGCGCCGCCGCAGGTGCGCGCCGGGTTCAATCTGGTCGAGACCGGACTGCTCACGGCCGTCTACTATGCGCTCAAGACTCTGATCGGCCCCGACATCCCGCCCAATGCCGGCTTCTTCCGGCCGATCCACGTCACGGCTCCGAAGGGCTCGGTGCTCAACGCCGTGTCCCCCGCCGCCGTCAACTCACGCACCGATTCGGCTCAGCGCGTGGTCGACCTCGTGCACGGCGCGCTCGCCAAGGCGATTCCGGAGCGAGTCACGGCCGCCCACAATGGGGCGTGCGTTTACGCCGATTTCTCCGGTGTCGACCCGCGCACCGGGCGCTTTTATGCCTATGTGGAGACGGTTGGCGGCGGCTTCGGCGCACGCGCCAACAAGGACGGCCTCGACGGCGTCCACGTTCACCTCACCAACACCTCGAACCTCCCCGTCGAAGCGCTCGAACCCGAGTATCCGCTGACGGTCGAGCGTTACGAACTCATTCCCGATTCCGGCGGGCCCGGCCGCTTCCGCGGCGGGCTTGGCATCCATCGGCGCATCCGGTCGGAGCACGACGGCTGCCGCACCTACATTTTCGGGGCTCGCACGCGTTCATCGCCCTGGGGGCTCGCCGGCGGCGGGCCCGGCGCCATGGCCCGCTTCGTCTACGACCGGCCGGGCGAGGGGCCGGAGAAGGCCCAGGCGCGCCTCGACAAAGGCTCGGCCGTGTCCATGTTCACCCCCGGCGCGGGCGGCTACGGCGACCCTCGCGAGCGCGATCCGGCAGCGCTTGCCCGTGACCTCGAAGAGGGCAAGGTCACCGCCGAGGGCGCCGCCAAATACGGCCGCTAAGTCCACGCCCCCCGAGATCAACCTTCCTCACGAGCCCGTGACGCCGGCTGGAAGCCGGACCGAGCCACCCAATATCGGTCGTATGTGGCAACCGCGCAGGCGCGCCGTTGGTGAGCCCTGCCCCTTTGATCCGTTTCGAGGAAGATATGCGAATGCTTCTCATCGCCGCCGTGTTGTGCACGGCCCTTCTTGCCGCGGCCGTCAGCGCCGTCAGCGCCAAGCCGCTGCCGTCGGCGCCTGCCGACAGCGTCACGCCGATTGTCGTGACCGGCGAGTGAGGCAACAAACCGGCCTCGTCGGTGGCGAGTTTGCGGCCAACGCGGCAACGCGCTCACGATGTGGCAGCCGATTCCTGTAGCGGCGTCGCCTCGAGGCCATACTCGGACGCCGCGACGACAATGTGATGCCAGAGACTTCCGGCGAAAGACCGCGGACCTACAATCTCGAAGACCGGGTGGCCCTCGCTGTCGGGCGCACGCCAGATATGGACCGGAATGTGGGCGATCACTGTCATGGCCGCCGCACCGACCGGGAAGACGCGAGGGTCGACGTCGATGCCGACAAGCTTGGCCAGCGCATCGCGCGTGCGCGGGCCGCTCATACCCAGTTGGATGCGGCCGTCCGACTGGTCGATCAGCGCGGCCACGCCCGTCGCGGCCGTCTCGATGCGCGACGACACCGTGCCTGCCCGGCTCGCGTCGGCAAGCACCAGCCATTGGCCGGGGCCTGACCAGAGGATCGCAGCGTCGGCGACGGGGACATGTCGCGGCGCTGTCGGCGCCTCGACGCCGATGGCAGCGTGAAGCGCCTGCGCCGCCGCTTCCACCTTTCCGCGCCGGGCGATCACCTGCAGGGCGAGGCCCCATGGCCGCTCGCGGACAACGACGCCGCGCGTCTCGCCGGACGACGATTTGGTCCGAACCGGCGGCGTTCCGTGGAGCGGCGATTGCGGTCGCGCTGCCTCGTCCGATCTCGTCTCAGTCACGCTGGCGCCCTCCCGCCTTGTCGTAGAAGACCGGTTCGCAGATCTCGACGATGACATCGCCGTTGCGGACCGGATCAACCGCCCGCACGCGCTCGCCGATGCGCTCATGACCGCGGGAGATGAGCCCCAGCCCAATCGAATGGCCGAGCGTCGGCGAAAAGCACACCGAGGTCATGTAGCCTTGATCGTTTTCAGCCGATGGCGTGCCGTCGAGCGGCACGAAGTGGGCACCGGCCTTGAGCGCCTGAGTGCGGTCGACAGGCTTGAACCCCGCGAGCCGCCAACGGTCCGGATCGAGCAGCGCGGGCCGCTCGGCCATCAGTCGACCAATGAAGTCCTTGCGCTTCGACAGCAACCTTTCGAGCCCAAGGTCGCGGGCCGTCGTGGTGCCGTTCAACTCGTTGCCGGCAACGTGGCCCTTCTCGATCCGCAGCACGTTGAGGGCCTCAAGACCATAGGGCGTGAGCCCCCAGGAGCGCCCGCGGTCGGCTATGGTGCGGATCAGCGCGTCGCCGTAGCGCGCCGGCACGGCAATCTCGTAGGCGCGCTCGCCCGAATAGGAAATACGGAAGAGGCGCGCCGGCACGCCGGCGAGCACCGTCACGGTCTTGACGCCCATGAACGGCAGCGCCGCGGGCGTGATGTCGTGGCGCGGGTCGACAACCCGTTCGAGCACGTCGAGCGCCTTAGGGCCCGCCAGCGAAAACTGCGCCCACTGGTCGGAGACGCTGGCGATCTGCACATCGAGCTTTGGCCAAAGCACCTGCCTGACGAACTCCAGGTGCTGCATCACCTTGCCGGCATTGGCCGTCGTCGTGGTCATGATGAAGTGCGTTTCGCCGAGCCGCGACGTCGTGCCATCGTCCATTACGAAGCCGTCCTCGCGCAGCATCAGACCGTAGCGAGCCCGGCCGATTGGCAGGTTCGAGAACGTGTTGGTGTAGACGCGATCGAGGAAGATGCCGGCGTCGGGACCCTGGATG
>CAYWBX010000374.1:0-4414 GCA_964456015.1 uncultured Hyphomicrobiaceae bacterium
CATGGAGACCGAGGACATGGTGGCGGCAGCCGTGCGCTTCGCGAATGGTGCGCTCGGCGTCATCGAGGCGACGACGGCGGCCTATCCGGGATTTCCCGAGCGCATCGACATCGCGGGCACGAAAGGGTCCGCGAGCCTCGCCGGCACCTCCCTGAGCCTCGCCTTCACGGACGGCACCCGCGAAGAGGTTGTCCCGGATGGTACCGCCGGCGGAACAGGGGCCGATCCGATGGCCTTTCCGCACGACTACCATCGGGCGGTCTGGGCCGACTTCATCAAGGCCCTGGCCCGCGGCGGCACGCCGCGCGTGACTGGACGCGAGGCGCTGCGCGTGCACCGGCTTATCGACGCGCTGCTCGAGGCGGCGAGGGCCGGAGGCCGCGTCCGGGTCGCGGGCACCTGACCCGGCCGACGGCTGCGCTTTGCGCGCTGGAAGCCCCGGAGCCGGGCCTTAGAGGGACTGAATCGCAGCCGGTTGCCGGTCGAGCGCCTTCCTGCGTAGTGTTTGACGGATCAAAGCGCAGTACCAAACGAGCGGTGCACTCAATGGATCTTCAGCTCCAAGGCAAGACGGCTCTCGTCACCGGCGCCAGCATGGGGATCGGGCGCGGCATAGCCGAAGCCCTGGCGGCCGAGGGCGTTCGCCTCGCGATCGCGGCACGGCGCGGCAACCTCCTTGAGGAGGTCGCGGCGAAGATCGTCGCATCGGGGGGCGCGAAGCCTGTCATTATCGTCCAGGATGTGCTTGCCGAAGGCGCTTCGGAGCGGACCGCAAGACTGGCTCTCGAAGGCCTGGGCTCGGTCGACATTCTGGTCAACAACGCGGGCGGCAGCCGCCAGTTCGGCAAGGACGCTACCGAGGCGCAGTGGGACGAGGCGATGACCCTCAATTTCACGCGCCCCCGCCAGCTCGCCAAGGCGCTGCTCGACCAGATGATCGCGCGCCGCTGGGGGCGAATCATCAACATCACGGGCAAGTCCGAGCCCGAAGGGGTCAACGGCGCCTTCTCGGCGAAGGCAGGCATCCATGCCTGGGCGAAGGGTCTCTCGCGCGAAGTCGGCAAGTACGGCATCACCGTGAACTCGGTTCCGCCCGGCCGCATCATCAGCGAGCAGATTCTGCGCAACTATTCGCCCGAGTATCGCAAGTGGCAGGAGGAGCATGAGATCCCCGTCGGCCGCTACGGGCAGCCGGAGGACGTCGCGCGGCTCGTCTGCTTCCTGGCGTCGCCTCTTGCGGGCTACATCACCGGCGCGGTCATTCCCGTCGACGGCGGCCTGCGCCGGTATCAGTTCTAGCTCGCCGGCGAAAGCCGATCGCGATCGGCGACAGTCCGCCCGACCAGGGAGCAAGCGAGGGTCATGTCCGAGAGGTTGCCACTCGAAGGCATCAGGGTGCTCGACATCGCCTCCTGGATCGCGGCACCCGCGGCGGCTGTGGTGCTTGGCGATTTCGGCGCCGACGTCATCAAGGTCGAGCCTCCGGGCGAGGGCGACCCTCACCGCATGAACTACACGCTGCCGCAGGCGCCGAAATCCGCGGTCAACTATCCCTGGCATCTCGACTCCCGCAACAAGCGCTCCATCGCGCTCGACCTCAAGTCGCCGGCCGGCCGTGCCGCTCTCGACCGGCTGATCGCGCGCGCCGATGTGCTCATCACCAACTTCCCGTTTCCGGTGCGCACGCGCCTGAAGCTCACCTATGACGACGTGCGCGACCTCAATGCGCGCCTCATCTATGCGTCGTTCACCGGCTATGGCGAGGACGGGCCCGACAAGGACGAGCCTGGCTTCGACGCCAACGCCTATTTCGCCCGCTCCGGCCTCTTCGATCGTCTGCGCTACGAGGGCAACCCGCCAGGCTTCGCGATGCCCGCGCAAGGCGATCGCGCCGCAGCGATGGGCCTCGTCTCGGCCATCCTGCTCGCACTCTACGACCGCGAGCGGACGGGGCAGGGCCGCATGGTGGCATCGTCGCTTTACGCGAACGGGTTGTGGTCGAACGCCTTCATGGCGCAGGCAGCGCTGATCGGAGCCTATGCGCCGCTGCGTCCGCCACGCGAACGGCCATTGAGCGCCCTCGCGAACATCTACCAGTCGCGCGACGGGCGCTGGTTCCAGCTCTCGATCGTGCAGGCGGAGCGCCATTGGCCGACGTTCTGTGAATTGATCGGCCGGCCTGAGCTCCTGCAGGACCGCCGCTTCGCGGCACTCCCCGACCGCCGCCGCCACGCCGCTGAGCTTCGTGCGATCCTGGATGACGTGTTCGCCTCCCGCGATTACGCCGCCTGGCACGAGCTGCTCTCGAGCCGGGCAATCCCGCATGCGCCGATCGCCCAGATGACCGACATTCCCGAAGATCCCCAGGCCGTGGCGGCAAGGGCCGTCGTGCCAACCGCGATCGACGAGCTGCCGCGGACCATCGCCAGCCCGTTTCAACTCGCTGGTGTAGAGCAGCGCCAAGCGCGACCGGCTCCCTCCCTCGGTGCCGATACCGACGCGATTCTGGCTGAGGCGGGCTTTACGAAGGACGAGATCGCCTCGCTGAAGGCAACCGGCGCGGCTGCTTAGCGCGTGGAGGTTCAGATGTTCGCCAGGGCTTGGGCTGCCGTCGCGATAGTCGCGGCATTGTCGCTCGCGGGGCTCGGCGCACTGCGCGGGGCCGCTGCCGCCGAAGACCGCTGCATCGCCGTCGCCGAGGCGCCGGGCGACCGCCTGATCCGAAAGGCGCAGTTCCGTGTCGCCGATCTCAAGGCCGGCGAGGTGCGCATCACGTACATTGGCCACTCGACGTTCTTGCTTGAAAGCCCGAAGGGCGTGCGAATTTCGACCGACTACAACGATTACGTCCGCGCACCCGTGACCCCGGACATCGCCACGATGAATCGGGCCCACTCGACGCATTACTCGTTGTCCCCGGAGCCGGGCATCCGCCATCTCTTGCCCGGCTGGAATCCGGCCGGCGGCGTCGCCCAGCACGACGTCATCGAGCGCGACGTGCGCGTACGCAACGTGCCGACCAACATTCGCGACTGGCAGGGCGGCACCGCCGAGTTCGGCAACTCGATTTTCATCTTCGAGGTGGCGGGGCTGTGCATCGCGCACCTCGGCCACCTGCATCATACGCTGACGCCGAAGCATCTGGCTCAGATCGGCCAGATGGACGTGGTGCTCGTGCCCGTTGATGGCAGCTACACGCTGGACCTGGCCGGCATGGTCGAAGTCCTTAAGCAACTCAAGGCGCCGCTGATGATTCCGATGCACTACTTTTCGGAGTTCACGCTTGGCCGGTTTCTCGACGCCGTGAGGGGTGACTTCGAGGTGAAGACGCAGGCGCTGCCCGTGATTATCGTGTCGCGGGCGACCTTGCCGGGACGGCCGCAGGTACTCGTGTTGCCGGGCCGGTGACGGGACGGCCCCCATGGGCTCGGGCACGCATCACGGGTTTGCTTGCCTGGAATTGAGGACATCCGGCTGATCCGGTCATGAGCCCCGGCTCGTACCCGCAGCCTGAACGGTCGGAGGACGCCATGGGGATCATCGACGAACTGCATCACGCTCGGCCGGCAACGGCCCCCGGCCTCTGGATCCTGAGCGACCACGTCCGGCAGCTCTCGCCCATGCCCGGAACCGGTCTGCATCTGCTCGAACTCACCGTGCCGCCGGGAGGCGGCCCGCCCTTGCACACCCATGCCTCCGCGGAGGCTTTTTACGTGATCGAAGGCTCGCTGACGTTCGAGGCGATCGAGGCCGGCGAACGCCGCCGGCTCATCCTGGGCCCGGGTGAAACGCTCAGTCTGGCCTCACGCGTGCCGCATCGTTACGTGAACGAGACCGCGCAGTCCGCACGCGCGCTCGTCATCGCCGATGGCAGCCTGCTTGCGTTCTTCGCGGACATCGGCCGGCCGCTCCCGCCGTCAACTCCGCCGACGCCGGAGCAAATCGCGAATGTCATGGCGGCGGCGCGGCGTCATGGGATCGAGTTCCTCGAAGCGGGACCCGGAGCCTAGCACGCCTTCGCCAGACGACGTCGCCCGCCCGAGCGGCGTCGGCGGGCGGGGCCGCTTGGCAGGCGCTCACCGTCGGTCAGTCTGAGGTGGCGCAGGGCGCGGAGACGGTGCCTGCGGCTCGTCATCATCCCGTGCAAGCGGCTGCTGGTCGCGGTGATGGTCGTGCCCGCAGCCGCATGCGTCGCCATGGTCGGGGTGATGGTCATGGTGCGCGTGCGCCGGAGCGAGCAGCGTGGCGCCGATCTTGCGCTCGATCTGGGCTGCCTGCTCGCGCGGCGCCCCTTTGTCCTCGACGGCGAGCGCCATGATTTCCGCCGCGAGCAGGATGTCGTCCGGCCGGCCGAAATAATGTCGCCTGAGCCGCCCGGCACGGACCCCGTCGCCCCGGACGCGAGACGCAGGAC
>CAYWBX010000375.1:0-4396 GCA_964456015.1 uncultured Hyphomicrobiaceae bacterium
TTGGCAGCGACGACGATGACGTGCGGGATACGCAGCCCACTGCCGGTCGTGGTTCGAGCGGGGTCAAGCGTGAAACCAGGATTGAGACTGGCTTGGTGCTGCTGATCCAGGCGCCTCAAGGCGATCTTGACACGCTCCCGGAAGCCCAGATTCTCAACGACGTCGAGCGTAGTTCTGACGCCACGTACCTTGTCGCGCCAGGCGAAGCCGAAGGTCTGCTTCAGCTCCTCGCGAATGCCGAACCTCTCCACCGGAAGCAGCGCGTTGGCGCGCACGGTCGGATTGGCCGTGGCGCGGCGCGCGACGTCAGGTGCGAAGGTCTCGAGCGCCGCCTGCAGCCCGGGTTTCACCTTCGGGTCCGGCGGCCCACCGGCGAGGCTCACGAGCTCGAAAAGGATCTCGCCGCGCAGCGCCTCATTGTCGACGAGCCGCTCGGCGCATTTGCGCGCGCGAACCTCGGTGATGTAGCGCCAATGATCGAGCCGGACTTCGTTCAGCCGCTCGCTGCCAGCGAGCAGGATAATCGGCTTGTTGACGGCCGAAGCGAGAACGAACTGCTCGGCGACGGTGAGGTCCTTCGCCTCCTTGCCGAAGACGACGCGGCTCGTCATCTCGACGCCATGCAGCGGAGCGCCGCCCGCGCGCTGGGCGAGCCAGAGGTGATTGGCCGCCCATTGCTTGAGCGGCGTATCATCGCCGCCGCGGGTCAGCTCATGGTAGATCACCGGCGCCAGCCACCATTCCGTGATCTTGCGCCTGAGTTTCCCGATGCTTCCTTCGCGCGGATCGGGCGGTGTCTTGTAGATCACGCGGGCGAACTGCATGGGCAAGGTCGAGCCGCCGGCGCCGAGGACGGGGCGGCGAAGCGCGATCGATCGACGGATCGAAGAGTAGGGAATCTTCAGGACGCCCAAAAGATCGATCCCATAGGGATTGAGCACGCCCCCGCTGTAGCGGTCTTCGTGAAATGACAGACATTTCCAATAATACTCCGGCACGTTGGCAACCGGGATGGATTTGTGATCCGGATTGGCCGTGTGGCCGTCGAGCTCGATCGCGGCGTCGGTCCAATTGACGTCCCGCTGGCTGTCGAGACGCGGATCGAACGTGCCGATGAACTGGCCGTGACGGTCATAAATCGCGGTTGCCATCCAGCGCTCGGCGTCGTAGCGGATTCGCTCGCCGATCAGGTAGTGCCCGATTACGCCGCGCAACGGCGCGGCGATATAGACAAGCACCACGGCGAAAGCCAGATAGGCGACAACTGCCGTCGCGAGGTGCCGCAGCACTCCGAGCCGCGGATTGAACGTGAAGCCCGCAAAGACGACACGGACGAGACGCGCCGGCATTCCGAGCAGCACCTCAACCGCCCTCGTCAACGCACGCAGCAGGCTGATCATCTGTGCCGGTTCGCGCTCCGGTGCCCCATGGCCGACCGGGGGCTCGCACTACGGTGGCCCGCTCCGTCATTAGCGGGCCAAGATGGCGCCGATTGGCCAGCATTGTGGCGCCGGCCGTTGCGTGCTCGACAATCCGATTCCAACACCCCACATTGGGGCCCGGATATGGAAACCCATTATGCTCACGGGAGGTTGCCGCAATGAGCGCGCTTGCCCGTATCTTCCGGCGACTGAACCATGCCGACGGAGCGTCCTCGGATGCGCCAAACGCCGGCGGCCGGTCGAGCCCGCAGCGTGAGGATGGTCCGCTGCTCGACGCCTACTCGCGCGCGGTCGTCGGTGCCGTCGAGCGTGTGTCGCCCGCCGTCGTTCACATCCATGTCGCCAGGGCACGGCAGGGGAGACAACACTACGGGTCGGGATCAGGCGTCATCGTGGCGCCTGACGGGCTCATCCTCACCAACAACCATGTGATCGAAGGCGCCGAACGGATCGAGATCCTTCTGCAGGGTGACCGTCGCATCCGGGCGCGCCTCATCGGACGCGATCCGGACAGCGACCTTGCCGTACTCCGCGCGGAGACCACCGACACGCTGCCATCCGCGCGACTTGGGAACTCGAAAGCCGTCCTGCCGGGGCAGATCGCAATTGCCATCGGCAATCCGCTCGGCTTCCAGTCGACGGTTACCGCTGGCATCGTGAGCGCCGTTGGCCGGACGCTGCGCGGCGAGGATGGCCGCCTCATCAGCGATGTCATTCAGACCGATGCGGCGCTCAACCCGGGAAATTCCGGCGGGCCGCTCGTATCCTCCCGCGCTGAGGTCATCGGCATCAACACCGCGAGCATCCTCGGGGCGCAGGGGATCTGCTTCTCAGTTGCGGCCAACACAGCAGCCCAGGTCCTGCAGCAGATCTTGCGACACGGGAGAGTTCGCCGTGCCAGGATCGGCATCGCCGGCGAGCAGGTCATCCTGCCCGAGCGGTTGCGCCACCGCGCCGGTCTGCAGCAGTCGAGCGCCGTCAGGATCGCGGAGGTGGTGGCAGGCTCGCCTGCCGCGGCCGCAGGCCTGCGGCCCGGAGACATTCTTATCGCGCTCGACGACGCGCCAGTCACGGGCATCGACGACATTCTGCGAACTCTCGACGAGCGCCGCATCGGTCAGCGGGTCTCTATCAGCGTCGTGCGAGAGGCCAGGATCGAACGGATCGAGGTGGTACCGGTCGAAAAGTGACACCAAGCCCCATCCGCTGCCGGAGGCGCGAAATGTCGATCACGGGTTGCGGACGCGGGCGAGCGCCTCGGCGAGGCCGACCGCCAGCACCTCATCGTCCACAGGGCGTGTGGCGATGAGGTCGATGATGAGACGGCCACTTGCGACGAAGCCCTCGCCGACGTGGATCGGGGGGCTATGTCGACGCAGGGCGCGACAGACGTCGTCTGCGCGGACAGCCGCCGCAGGTGCAAAATCAATGGCCAACCGCGGCAGGGCGCCGGGCCGGCGACCGCCAATCAGCTCGACGCTGATGCCGGCAGGCCCGGCGATCCGATCCTTCAGGCGCTCGAGCCTTGAACGCATGTCTGCCTCGGCAGATGCCTCGTCACGGGCAAGAAAATCATCGAGCGCGACCATCAAGCCAACGATCGCTTCCTTCGAGGCCTTGAAGCCGCGGCCGATGCCGTGGCGCGGCAGGGCTGTCGGCAGATGGTTGGCGAAGAAGGCAGCCGGCGGCACGAACGACCGGAGCGGCACGTCCATGTCGAGCATCTGCAGCGCGGCCGACCGGATCAGATCGCGGCGTCCCGCGAGGAGCCCCGAGGCCTGAGGGCCGCCGATCGCCTTGCCGCCCGAATAGACGACGAGCGTGGCGCCGGCAGCAAGCGGCGCAGTCAGATTCGCCTGCGGCGGCAGTTGCGCCGCGGCATCGACGATCAGCGGCAGGCGATGGCGCGCCGCCACGGCTGCAAGAAGCGGAAGGTCGGCCTCGGTTGCCGCCGAGGCGTTGCCGAGGATCGCGACAGTCGCCGGCGTAATGGCCGTTTCCACCTCCCAGTCCTCGAGACCGCGAACGCCGGCATCGGTTTGCCGGTCGGCCGTGCCGATGTCGATCAGGCGCGCGCCGGCCGCTGCGAGCGCGCGATCGTAGCCATTGCGATGGGTTCGCGGGACGAGAATCTCGTTTGCAAACCCTTCGGATCGGGGCAATGCCTGCATCCGTGCAATGTCGTCACCGGCGATGGCCGCGGCGGCGGCGAGGGTGAGCCCCGCGGCGGCTCCGGTGGTGACCAGGCCGGCTTCCGCGCCGGTCGCCGCAGCGATCCGCAGGGAGGCTGCGGCCTGCAGCGCCCACATGTCGAACGAGCATTGCGCCGCCTCCGCCATGGCCGCCGCGACCCGCTCGCTGACGACGGCGCCGGAGAGGCGCGTCAGCGTGCCTGCCGCATTGATGATGCGGGCCGCCTCTAGGTCGGTCGGGATCAGCTGCGGCACGGCTCCCCCTTGAGTAAAGCTCGCGAAGTGCCCGACGCGGGCGCTCAGCCGTCGAGCAGCCGGCGGGTGGCGGCGGCCACGTCGGCCTGCCGCATCAGGCTTTCGCCGACGAGGAACGCCCTGACCCCGGCGGCCGCAAGGCGGTCGAGGTCACTCCTGGTGGCAATCCCGCTCTCGCCGACGACGATGCGATCCTTCGGCACCATCGGCGCCAGTCGCTCGGTTGTCGCCAACGACGTCTCGAACGTCCTGAGGTTGCGGTTGTTGATGCCGATCAGACGGCAGGGGAGCGCGAGCGCCCGATCGAGCTCGCGCTCCTCGTGAACCTCGGCGATGGCGTCCATGCCCAAGGCGCGCGCCGCCTCTGCAAGCGTTCTCGCCGTCGGATCGTCGACCTGAGCGAGGATGATAAGAATACAGTCGGCGCCCCACGCGCGTGCCTCGGCCACCTGATACGTGTCGAGCATGAAGTCCTTGCGCAGCACCGGCAGGTCGCAGGCGGCCCGG
>CAYWBX010000376.1:0-4385 GCA_964456015.1 uncultured Hyphomicrobiaceae bacterium
GGACAACGAGCCAAAGGAAACCTGGCATCAGGTGCTGATCCTGCCGCCGGTGCCGACCTATGGAGCGACATCGGTGGGCGCGGGCATGATCAAAAGCGGAATGGCAGCATTCAAGAAGGAGGCGGAGCGGGTGCAAGCCGCCTTCGAGACGGCATGCAAAGGGCACGCCGTGGTCAGCGAGTGGCGTCTCATCGACCCGAAGCACAACGGAGTGGCGGAGACCGTCATGGATCACGGTCGCGCCGCCGACCTCATCATCGCCAGCCAGCGCGATCCGGCCTTCGATTTCACCGCATTGCTCGATGTGCCGGAACGGCTCGTGATCGAAGCGGGCCGTCCAGTCCTGGTCATCCCGAACGTTGGGAGCTACAACATCATTGGCAAGCGGGTCACGGTGGCCTGGAACGGCCGACGCGAGGCCGCCCGCGCCACGTTTGATGCCCTGCCGCTGCTCAAGGCGGCGCAGAATGTGCGCATTGTTTGGGTCAACCCGCAGGCGGAGGCAGGCACGGCGGGAGACCTGCCGACCGTAGAGATCGCCGCCGCGCTTGCGCGACATGGCGTCAAGTGCGAGGCCGCGACGGCGACGGCGCCGGACTTGGCCGTGGGCGACACGCTGCTCTCCGGCCTCGTCGATGACGGAACCGATCTGCTGGTTATGGGAGCCTATGGCCATTCCCGGATCAGGGAATTCATCTTCGGCGGGGCAACGAGACATATCCTTCAGCACATGACCACGCCGGTTTTGATGTCGCACTGACCTTTGAGCGATCGAGAGGGCGCGCTGCATGGGGGCAGATGCCGCGACAGGAACGCGAGCGACCAACGGCAAGACGGCGCTCGCGAGGACGCTGAACCTGCCGCTGGCCATCCTGTTCGGTCTTGGCGTCACCATCGGCGCCGGAATTTATGTGCTCATCGGCTCGGCTGCCGGCCGCGCCGGGATGCACGCGCCTATCGCCTTCTTGATCGCAGCCGTGGTGATGGCGCCGACAGCAGCAGTCTTCGCCGAGCTCGTGACGCGCATGCCGGTGAGCGCTGGGGAGGCCGCCTATGTGGGGGCCGGCTTCAACTCGCGCCGGCTCTCCCTCCTCGTCGGGCTCATGGTGATGGCCGTCGGCGTGCTGTCGGCGGCTGCCATCAGCCGCGGCAGCGCTGGCTACATCGCCGCGCTTACCGGCGCCAGGACCAGCCACATCATTCCCGCAGTGGTGCTGGTTATGGGATTGATTACCGCATGGGGCATCAAGGAATCGGTAACCGTCGCCGCCACCATGACCGTCATCGAGATCACCGGTCTGGTGGCGATTATCGTCGTAGGGGCATGGAACTCCCCCGCCGTCTTCGCGCGCATCCCGGAGGTCTGGTCCGGCACCACGTCCCTCGCGGTGATGAGCGGCGTTTTCAGCGCATCGCTGCTGGCCTTTTTCGCGTTTATCGGCTTCGAGAGCCTCGCCAACATCGCCGAGGAGATCAAGGAACCCGAGAGGCTGCTTCCGCGCGCGATATTCTGGACGCTTGTGCTCTCGACGCTTCTTTACATCAGCGTCGTCTGGGTCGCGCTGGTCGCGGTTCCACGGGAGGACCTCGCCAGCTCGGGCGCGCCGCTGAGCCTCGTCTTCGAACGCGTGACCGGCGCCTCGCCGACCCTCATTACTGTCATCGCGATTGTCGCAACGATCAACGGCATCATCGTGCAGATGGTCATGGCGTCCCGGGTCGTCTACGGCCTGGCCGACAAAGGCGAGCTTCCAGCCCTCTTCGGCACCGTGCATCCCGTCACCCGGACACCGCTCAATGCGACGCTTCTGGTCACCGTGGCTACCCTCGTTTCGGCAACGGCATTCCCGATCGAGGCCCTTGCCGAGGCAACCTCGCGCGTGACACTCGTCATCTTCGCGTTCGTCAACGCATCGCTGGTTCTCATCAAGCGCCGCCGCGAGCCGTCCACCGGCTTCGCCGTGCCGGATTGGGTTCCGATGGTGGGATGCGGCTTGTGTGTCGCTCTGCTCGCGATCGATGTCGCCGGCTGAAATCCATGGACCGGCGATCATTCTTGTTTACAAATTATCACGTATCGTCACGATGGCAGCGAACTCGTTCCACGCTTGACCGCTAGCGTCGTGCACATCGAGCGAAGCTGACCAGAGGCGGATGACGCCATGAGCTACAAGACGATCCTGCTTCACCTTAATGATGCGCGCCGCGCGCGGCAGGCGCTGGAGGCGGTCGTGCCGCTGGCGCGGGCCGAGCAGGCGCACCTGATCGGGTTGTCGGTGGTCCCGCCCTACCTCATCATTCCGGCGATGGACGGGGCCGGCGTCAGCGTCACGGTCGACCAGCATCGCGTCGCCTATGAGGCGGACGCCGCCGGCATGAAGGCCGAGTTCGACCGGGCGACCGCCGACCTGCCGCTCGCAGCCGAATGGCGGGCGGCCGATGCCGCCTTTACCTCGGTCGCCGCGACGGTCCTCTTGAACGGGCGAGCGACCGATCTCATCGTCGCGAGCCAAGCCGACCCGGAGTGGGAGAGCAGCTCGATGCTGGAAGACCCGGTCCGCCTGGTCATGGAGGCCGGCCGGCCGGTTCTGCTGATCCCGAACAAGGGCAGGGTCAATCTGCCGCCGAAGCGCGTCGTGGCCGCATACGACGGACGGCGCGAAGCCGCGCGCGCGCTGTTCGATGCCCTGCCGCTGCTGAAGTCGGCCACGGATGTCACGCTGGTATGGGTCAATCCGGAAAAGGTGCCCCCTGAGGCGGGCGACGTCCCGGCGGTCGACATCTGTGCGTCCCTGTCGCGTCACGGAGTGAAAGCGACGGCGATCGACGCGCATGCGATCGGAGCCGACGTGGGTCCCGAGATTCTGAGACAAGCCAGGGTCAACGGCGCCGACCTGCTGGTCATGGGCTGCTATGGCCACTCGCGGCTGCGCGAACTCGTGCTCGGCGGCGCATCGCGCTACGTTCTGTCCAACATGGACCTGCCGGTTCTGATGTCGCATTGAGAGCAGGAGTGACACGTCATGCCGTTGAAACGGATTCGCCTCGAGTTGGCGCGTAGCCACGAATTTCCGAACGGCAGCCCCGAGCGCGGGTACGATTTCATTGCGCCGTTAGACGACCAGGGACACCTTTCCGCACAGGAATGGCGACAGAATCGCGACCGCTGCCGCGTCCGGCGCTTTTGGGCGCATGAAAAGGATGAGGTCGGGCGCCTGGTGCACAAGCGAAATCATCAGTGGGTGTTCGACTACAACCCGACCAGCGATGACGACGATGAGCCGGGGTTCAAGTTCGACCGCCATCGCTTCGTGCCTGGGGAGTACGTGTCGATCACAGAGCACGACGGCGTGCAGCGGACGTTCTTCATCAAAGCCGTCGTCGATCTCGACTGATGGCGCAACCTCGGCGCGCGGCATCTGCGATGGTTAGGCCTTGGCGTCAGCAAGCGCCCGAAGACAGCAGCGAGCCCTGAGCGAGCAGGATCAAGGGCGGACGGTAGGGTAGGCCTTGCGGCGGCTCGGTGCCATCGCATTCCGGTGAAATCTGATCCGTGCGATCATGGCGACGGGAGCGGATCAGCGCGCAATTCTAGAGCACAATTTGTTGGCTCCGCGGGTAGGACTCGAACCTACAACCAACCGGTTAACAGCCGGTTGCTCTACCATTGAGCTACCGCGGACCACACCTGTCCCCAGGGACGCCAGCCGCACAAATTGCGGGACAGGCAGGAGCATGTAAGCGAATTCAGGGCGCGAGTCCATAAGCCCCGAAACGACGCGTCCCTGACCGTCGTCTCCGATCGCTTACGGCGAAGGCCAGAAACCGCAGCGATTGTCCGTCAGACACCTGTGGCGCCGCCTCGATGCGCATCATGTGTCGCAAGGCTCACTTCGTGTCCGTCGCGATCAGCGCAGCCGCCTGAGGCCCTGCCTCTGCGTCATGCGCCCACGGTCTTACAAGCGGCCCCGGTTCATTCGGCGACAGGGCCACGGCGGCAATCAGATCGGGCCCCAAAGACAGATCACGAACGCTGAGTTCATGGCGGTGTGGCAGGGAAGCCGGCCATGCGCTCGCAGGCTGGCCGCCGCCGATGATGCCGACGCGTGTCAGCAGGCTCCCCATCCCCTCGCCGGTGGCTTTGGCGATGGCTTCGAGCCGCACCCACGCCTGCAGAACCATCCGTTCCGGAAATGATTCGGCGTCACAGAGCGGCGGACCGAACTCCGCGGCAGCGGCGATCAGTCGCTTCTGCCGTTCCTGCGTCATCCGCAGTGGCCGAACGACCTCGATGTCGACCCCGATCGGGCCGGCTGCGGAAATCCCAATCAACCCGAAATTGCCGGAATGCGCGATGCTGAACTCGGGTCCTGGCATCGCAAGCC
>CAYWBX010000377.1:0-4381 GCA_964456015.1 uncultured Hyphomicrobiaceae bacterium
CGTGGCTATGGCTGCCCGTGAGAACCTCGACGGTACCGATGGGGTTGACGCGCACCTCCGCCGACTCCCACAAGCCCACGCCCGCGCCGAGCGAACCGACCGCCTTCGACGGCGCGATGCCACACGCCTCGATATAGGCCGAGAAGCCGATGCCGCGCAGCTTGCCCTTGGCGGCGCTGGCCGCTTTGCGTTGCGCGAAGCCTTTGTAGTCGGCCATCTCGAGGGCCTTGTCGAGGGAGGCCTCGTAGTTGCCGGCGTCGTAGGTCATGATGACCGGCGTCTGATAGGGGAACGACTTGATGAAGTTCTGCCGGCGGAACTCGGCCGGATCGCGTCCGGTCTGCCGCGCGGCAACCTCGATCAGCCGCTCGACGACGAATGTCGCCTCCGGCCGGCCGGCGCCGCGGTAGGCATCGACCGGCGTGGTTGTCGTGTAGACGCCGTCAACCTCGCAGTAGATGGCCGGAATCTGGTACTGCCCCGACAGCAATGGAGCGTAGAGGTAGGTCGGCACCGAGGAGGCGAACGTCGAGAGATAAGCGCCGAGATTGGCCTTCGTCTTGGCCCTGAGCGCCAGGATCTTTCCCTGCGCGTCGACGGCGAGTTCGGCCGTCGTCACATGGTCACGGCCGTGCGCGTCGGCGAGGAAGGCTTCCGAGCGCTCGGCGGTCCACTTGACCGGCCGGCCGACTTTCCTGGCGGCCCACACGCAGACCGTCTCTTCGGCGTAGATGAAGATCTTCGAGCCGAAGCCGCCGCCCACGTCCGGCGCAATCACTCGCAGCTTGTGCTCCGGTGCGATGCCAATGAAGGCTGAGAGGACGAGACGCGCGACGTGCGGGTTCTGGCTCGTTGTGTAGAGCGTAAAGGCGTCCTGGCCGCGATCATACTCGCCGATGGCCGCACGCGGCTCCATGGCGTTCGGCACGAGCCGGTTGTTGACGATGTCGAGCTTCGTAATGTGTGCGGCCTTGGCGAACGCGGCGTCGACGGCCGCCTTGTCGCCGAGGTGCCACTGGTAGACGGTGTTGTTCGGCGCTTCCGCGTGGATCTGAGGCTGGCCGGGGGCTTGCGCCGTGTTGAGATCAACGACCGCGGGCTGCACGTCGTAGTCGACGGCGACGAGTTCGGCCGCATCCTTTGCCTGCGCCAGCGTCTCGGCGATGACCACCGCGACGTGGTCGCCGACGTAGCGCACCTTGCCTTGCGCCAGCGCCGGGTGCGGGCCGGCCTTCATCGGGGTGCCGTCCTTGGAGTGGATCATCCAGCCGCAGATGAGGTTGCCGACCTTGTCCTTCGCGAGGTCGGCGCCGGTGAAGACGCCGAGGACTCCGGGGGCCGATTTGGCGGCGCTGATGTCCACCCCCTTCAGGATCGCGTGGGCGTGCGGCGAGCGCACGAACACGGCGTAGGCCTGCCCTGGCCGGTTGATGTCGTCGACGTACTGACCTTTGCCTGTGATGAAGCGGAGGTCTTCCTTGCGCTTGACGGAGGCGCCGATGCCTTGGGCGTTCATGGGTTCTCTCCTGACCGTGCTCAGAGGCTCATTCCGCTGCCTGCTTCACGCCGCCCATGGCGGCCGCTCCCGCCGCGATCGCGCGCACGATGTTGTGGTAGCCGGTGCAGCGGCAGATGTTGCCCTCGAGGCCCTGGCGAATGGTCGCCTCGTCGAGCTTCGGTCCGTGACGGGTGGCGAGGTCGACGCCCGCGATGATCATCCCCGGCGTACAGAAACCGCACTGCAGGGCATGATGTTCGCGGAAAGCCGCCTGCATGGGGTGCAGCTCCTCGCCCGGAGCGAGGCCCTCGATGGTCGTAACCTCGCTTCCGTCGCAGGAGAGCGCCAGCGCCGTGCAGGCCTTGATTGCCCGGCCATCGAGCAGCACGGCGCAGGCTCCGCACTGGCTGGTGTCGCAGCCGACGTGGGTTCCCGTGAGTGCGAGATTCTGCCGGAGGAAGTCGACGAGCAGGGTGCGCGGATCAACGTCGGCCGTGACCTGCCGCCCGTTGACCTTAAGGGTGAGCGAAGCCATGGGGTGTTCCTCCTTAAGTCTTTCTGATGCGAGACGGTCTCTAACGTCAGTCTAGCCGCATGAAGGGGCGCCTGGAAACGGGTTTCGCCGACGTGAGCGGGAATGCCGGAACGCATGCGGGCTCTGGGTGACCGGATCATGACGCCGGCGAGGACGGCCCGCTTTCCGCCGTTGCCGGCGGTCGAGGACGCCGAGGCTCAGAACGCCTGCCGCAGCGGCCGGAAGAAGCGCTGCACGTCCTCGGCGAGCGCCGCCGGCTGCTCCATGGCCGCGAAATGCCCGCCCTTCGGCATCTCGGTCCAATGCCGCAGGTCGGTGTAGCTTTTCTCCGCGATTGATCGAGGCGGGCGTCTGATCTCGCGCGGGAAGGCGGCGTAGCCCGTCGGCACGTCAACGGTCTTGCCGTCCGGAATTGGCCACGGTCCGTGCAGGCGCTCATAGTAGGGCCAGAACGAGGAGCCGATCGCGCCGGTAAACCAGTAGAGCGAGATGTTGGCGAGCAGATGGTCGCGAGCCACGACCGTCTCGAAATCGCCGTCGTGATCGGTCCAAACGTGGAACTTCTCCGCAATCCAGGCGGCGAGGCCCGCGGGCGAGTCGGTGAGGGCGTAGGCGAGGGTTTGCGGCCGCGTTCCCTGGATCTGGATGTAGCCGGTCTCCTCCTTCGCCCATTGCCGGATCTCCTCGGCATACTTTTTCTCGGCCGGCGTCGGATTGGGCGGCGGCGGCAGATAGGGGCTCACCGACAGCATGTTGAGATGAATGCCGGCGAGCTTATCGGGATGGCGGACGCCCATCGCCGATGCGGTGAAGGCACCCCAGTCGCCGCCCTGGGCGCCGAATTTTTGGTAGCCAAGCACGTCCGTCATGAGCAGGGCGAAGCAATCGGCGATGTCGGGGATGCCGAAGCGTCTCTGCCCCGGTGCAAATGAGAGGCCGTAGCCCGGCAGCGAGGGCGCCACCACCGTGAAGGCGTCGGCAGGATCGCCGCCGAAACGCGCCGGGTCGGTCAGACGGGGAATGATGTCGACGAACTCGAACACCGACCCTGGCCAGCCGTGCATGAGCAAGAGCGGCTTCGGTGCCGGTCCCTGGCCGGGCACATGCAGAAAATGCAGATCGATGCCGGCAATCGGCGCCTTGAACTGCGGAAAGGCGTTGAGACGGGCCTCCCACTGCCGCCAATCGAACGCGTCCCGCCAGTGTTCGACGAGCCGGCGCATGTAGCCGAGGTCGGCGCCGTAGGCCCACGGGGCGCCCGGTGCCTGGTCGGGAAAGCGCGTCCGGGCGAGGCGCGCCTTCAGGTCGGCGATGTCGGCGTCGGGAACGGCGAGCGTGAAGGGGGCTGGTCGGGCGGCCATGACGGCGCTCCTTGATTGATCGCGGGGCCTGGATTTTTTCGGCTTGCGAGAGCCTATCGGTACGCGCCCGCCGGACGCAACGTGCAAGGCGCTCCGCACGGAGCGCGGGCCGCGGAAGCGGCGGCTGGTGTAGTCTGCCCTCCACGGGTGAAACCGCAAGCCGACGGAGACTTGTCCATGACCACGCCGCACGGGCCCTTGCAGGGCGTCAGGGTCGTTACCTGCTCGACGGCGCAGGCCGGCACCGTGCCCTATATGCTGATGGCCGACCTCGGCGCCGAGGTCATCAAGATCGAGGCTCCCGAGGGAGGCGATGTCTCGCGCACGATGTCGATCCTGCCGGGTCACCCGAGTTCGTTCTTCGAGACCAACAACCGCGGCGTCAAGAGTGTGACGCTGAACCTGAAGTCGGCGGAAGGCCGCAAGATCCTGCACGAACTCGTGCGCGAGGCTGACATCTTCGGTCAGAATTTCCGGCCGGGAGCTGCCGAGAAGAACGGGTTCGGCTACGAGGAGCTCAGACGGGTCAATCCGCGTCTCGTCTATGTCTCCATCTCGGGTTACGGCCCGAAAGGCCCCAATGCCCATCTGCCGGGAACCGACTCGATGGCGCAGGCGCTCGGCGGCATCGCTGAGGCCTACGCAACGCCAGGCGAACCGATGAAGACAGGCATTGCCTCCGTCGCCGACGAAACCTGCGCCATTCTCGCCTTCGGCGGCGCACTCGCCGCCTTGACCCATGCGCGTGCGACCGGCGTCGGGCAGAAAGTCGAGCTGTCGCTGCTCGGCAGCATCGTCCGCCTGCTCGGCTGGACCTTTCAGACCACTCTCTGGCGCGGCACCGATCCCGTCATCGGCCGTGCGCGCGTCGCCGGCACGAAGGAGCGCCCCGCCATGTCGGCCTCTTTCAACGATCGCGACGGCAAGCCGTTCGTGTTCCAGCTCGCGCGCGATCAGTGGAAGGAGGCGATGACGGCGCTCGGCTTT
>CAYWBX010000378.1:0-2767 GCA_964456015.1 uncultured Hyphomicrobiaceae bacterium
GTGTCCCAGGGCAATGTCCCTCGGGGTAGCACCCGCGACAGGCGATCGAGGATGATGAGGAGGCCGGCAACGATCAGGGCGGTGACCACGGCGAGCGCGGCGGCCTCCGTCGCAAGCCCGGCGTCCTCGAGGCTCAAAAGCGCAACGCCAAGCGTCTCGGTGCCGGCAGACCAGAGCAGCGCCGACACCGTCAGCTCGTTGAACGCGAGCAGAAAGACGAGCAGCCCGCCGGCCAGCACGGACGGCAGGACGGAGGGACCGACCACCCGGACGAGCCGCTGCCAGAGCCGGGCCCCGTCGACGGCGGCGGCCTCCTCGCAGTCGCGCGCCAGATTCGCCAAAGTGGCGCGAACAGGCTTCAGCGCAACGGGAAGGAAGCGGGCGAGATAAGCGAAAAGAATGATCGCGGGCGTTGCGTAGATGCTGATCCCGATCACCGGGAGCGGTTTCAGAAAGAGCAGAATGCACGCGATGGCGAGAACGACGCCTGGAAGCACGTAAGGCAGCTCGAGCGTCGTCTCAAGCAGCGGCATCCAGCGGCGGGGCCGTCGCTCGATCACATAGGCGACGAAGACGGCGGCAAACGCCAGCAGGACGGCCGCCGCGCCGGCGAGCAGGCCCGAATTGCGCAGAGCGCGATAGGTGAGCTTCTGCCGCGCAAGCACCTCCTGATAGGCCTCAAAGGTGAGCGTGGCGAAGCCGAGCCGCATGCCATAGGCGGGAACCAGCGAGGTTGCCACGAGCGACAGAAAGGGAATGATCGCCGACACCGCGATGAGCAGCCAAAGAGCGATCGCGATCGGGCCGCGCGCCCGTCCAAGTTCGAGAAAGGGCTGCATTGTTGCGTCACTCGAAACGTGCGTGCGCACTCTCCCGATTGCCGCCGTGGCGGCGAGCGCGACGACGATCGCAAGGCTCCCGGTCATCAGCGAAAGGGTCGCCGTATCCGCGATCACCGATGGCCCGAAGCTCGAGAGCTGGCGGTAGATGAGTGTCGGCAGCGTCAGCACCCCGGCCGGAATCCCGAGGAGCGCCGGTATGCCGAAATTGCCGATGCCCGCCAGCAGGACAATGAGGCTGGCGGCAACAAGCGCCGGAGCGGCGAGCGGCACGATGATGCGCAGGACCACTGACGCGGGCCCCGCCCCATCGACCCGGGCTGCATCGATGACCGAGGCGGGGATCCGCGCCAGCGCCGGCGCCAGCGTGATGGCGGCAAGCGGCGCGTGATGGAGCCCAAGGACGGCAATGATGCCGAGCTTTCCGACCACAGGGTTCGGCGTTCCGGCCGGCGGCGCGAGGCCGATGGCGCCAAGGAGCGGCGAGGCCGGACCGAGCAGCGTCTTGAAGGCGAGCGCGGCAACCTGCGGCGCAATCATCAGCGACCAGATGAAGACCAGGACAAGGACGCGCTTGGCCGGCACGTCGGCAATAGCCAGCGTGATCGCGAACGTGGCGCCGAGCGTGAGCGCGATGACGCTCGACGCGAGGCCGATCTCGAGCGTGTTAAGGCTCGCCTGCCAGACATGCGGGTGCGACAGAGCCCGCAAGGCGCCGGAGAGATCGAGGCTCCCGCCGCGCGTGATCGCCTCCAGGACAAGGCGGAGAAACGGCAGCAGCGCGACGAAGGCGACGAATGCCGCGACCGCAAGGGCAAGCCATCGCAGCTCGCGATCAGAGAAGGATCGGGTGGTCTCGTGCGGGCCGGGCGCCTGGCCCAGAGCTGTCGCCGTCAAGGTGATGCCAATCGCATGAAGCCGGGCGTCGAGAGCACGATCACTGGCCGAAGATGTCGCTGAACCGCTTCTTGTTGACGGCTTCCTCCGCGAGCGCCCGGGCGGCATCGAACGGCATGATCTTGATGCTGCCGCGCGGCGGGAAGCCGGGCGGCAACGCAACTGCAGGATCGGCGGGAATGTAGCCTTGCGCAAGCGCCAGCTCTTGCCCCGCTGTGGAAAGCAGGAAGTCGACGAAGGCGGCGGCTGCCGCCGGATTTCGGCTGGACTTGAGGATGGCGACCGGCTCGCCGATCGCAGAAACGCCTTCCACGGGAAAGACGAACTCGACCGGCGCGCCTTTCGCCTTCTCACGGATCGGCATGAAGTCGACGATCATGCCGTAGAGCTTCTCGCCGCCGGCCACTTGCTTCAGGACGTCGCCGTTGCCCGCGGCCGCCACCGCGCCGTTCGCCTTGAGGCCTTCGTAGTAGGCCCAGCCGCCGGGCAGGGTGCCGGTCAGCGTGGCGGCATGGATGAGTGCGGCACCCGAGACCAGCGGGCTCGGCATCACCGTCTGCCCGCGCGCTTCCGGCTTCAAGAGGTCGAGCCAAGACTGCGGCTTCACTGGCGCCTTGGCATGGTAGACGATGCCGGTGGTAATGAGCTTGGTTGCGAACCACGTTCGCTCGGGATCGTGAAGTCCCGCCGGATAGCGCGCGACATCGGCTGCGGCGTAGGGCGCCAGCAACCCTTCCTTCTTCAATCCTTCGAGCGTCACGCTGTCGGCGATGAGGAGCACGTCCGCCGGCGACTGGCCTGCGGCGAGCTCGGCCCTGAGCTTCGCGATCAGCCGCGTGGTGCCGTCCCTGACGAAGCTCACGTCGACGTTGGGCGCCTTGGTCTTGAAGGCATCGATGGTCTGCTGGGCGTCGCGATTGGGTTGGCTCGTATAGAGAACGAGCTTGCCGTCGGCCGCCTGACCCGCCGCGTTCCAAAGCACCGTCGCCAGTGCGAGCAGCCCTGCCGTCAGCCGCCTTGCCTGTTTCACT
>CAYWBX010000378.1:2777-4380 GCA_964456015.1 uncultured Hyphomicrobiaceae bacterium
CTCTCATTGCGCCCATCCAGCTTTTCCCCGCTCAAGTAAATATCATGAGGCGAGCGGATGACAGGCCTTTGACGCGCCAAGCCCCCGCAATGGCCCGCCAGCGCGCCACGCCTTCTTAATCGACCTCGCAAGCCGCGACGAAAGTTGGAAATATTCCGTTCGGGCGCCGCTTGTAACGGGCGGCCTTCTCGACTAGAGAAACGCGAACAAAAAAGAACCAGCGGCCGCGAGAGCGAGCACGCGGACCGGTCCCAGGGAGCAGACGCTGATATGTCAGAGAGCGTTGCCAGCGCGCCGGCGGCGCCGGTAGCCGGCACAGGTGCCGCGCAAGCCGACACCATCCCCAAGCTACTCCTACGCAATGCGCGCCAGTTTGGTGAGCGGCCGGCCTTCCGCCACAAGGACCTCGGCATCTGGCAAACGTGGACCTGGGCCGAGGTCTGCGACCGGGTCCGGGAGATCTCGCTGGCGTTGCGGGCGCTCGGTCTTGAGCGCGGCGACAAGGTGGCGATCATCGGCAACAATCGCCCGCGCCTCTACTGGACATTCACAGCCGCCCAGTGTCTCGGCGCCATCCCGGTTCCGCTCTATCAGGACAGCGTCGCCGAGGAGATGGCTTACGTGCTTGACCACGCCGAGGCGCGTTTTGCCGTCGTCCAGGACCAGGAACAGGTCGACAAGCTCTTGTCGATCAAAGAAAAAATTCCCCGCCTCAGGCACATCATCTACGACGAGCCGCGTGGGCTGGAGAAGTACGGTCTTGCGAACCTGCACGATCTTGGCCAGCTGATGCGGCAGTCCGCCGCCGACCTCAAGGCCCAACCGAAACTCGATGCGCACTGGCGGGCGGAGATTGAAAAAGGGCAAGGCAGCGACGTCAGCGTGATGCTCTACACCTCCGGTACGACGGGGCGGCCGAAGGGCGTCATGCTGACGCACGACAACGTCGTCATCTCGGGGCGTAACGCCAATGCCTTCGATCATTTTACGCCCAACGACACCATGATCGCCTACCTGCCGATGGCCTGGGTGGGCGACCACATCTTCTCGTATGGCCAGGCATTCACCGGCGCATTGTGCGTTGCCTGCCCCGAGAGCCCCGAGACGGCGATCGAGGACCGCCGCGAAATCGGGCCTACGTACTTCTTCGCGCCACCGCGCGTTTTCGAGAACATGCTGACGCAGATTACCGTACGCATGGAGGACGCCGGCCGCTTCAAGCGCAGCATGTTCAAGTACTTTCTCAACGTGGCCCGCAGATACGGCGAGCGCGTGCTCGACGGCAAGCCGGTCGGCCTGAAGGGCCGCCTGCTCTATGCCCTGGGCGACCTCCTCGTTTATGCGCCCCTGCGCAACCGCATGGGCTTTACGAACCTGCGCGTCGCCTATACCGCGGGTGAGGCCATCGGACCGGAGCTCTTCTCCTTCTTCCGCGGACTCGGCATCAACCTGAAGCAGCTCTACGGACAAACCGAGGCGAGCGTCTTCATCACGCTGCAGCCGGACGGCGAGGTCTACCCCGAGACCGTCGGCAAGCCGGGGCCCGATGTGCAGATCAGGATTGAGGAAAAAACCGGCGAGGTATTGTTCAAGAGCCCCGGCG
>CAYWBX010000379.1:0-4374 GCA_964456015.1 uncultured Hyphomicrobiaceae bacterium
CTGTCGGCCGCCGCCTGCTCGAGGCGTCGTGCGATGATGAGCCGGGCCTCCTCGGCGCTGCGGTTCTCAAGCAGCGCGACCGGCCCGGCCTTCTCGATGCGGTCGATATAAGACTGCGCGAGCGCACCGCGAACCTGGTCGTAGAAATCCCCCAGAACCGAGATGATGATGATCGCGGTCGGCACGCGGTTGGCGATCTGGATGAGATCGCGCACCGCCTTCTGGAAGCGCTCCTCGGCGTCGTCGAAGAAGCGCAGATCCTCGACCTGGTCGATGCAGAACACGAGCGCCGCCTGGTCGACGCTCCACATGAGCTTGCCAAGGCTTTCGATGATCTCGAAGGCGCGGCCGTCGCCCGTGTTGGGGTCGAGGGCGGCAACGGCTTGCGCGGAGAGTTCGGTCAACGGACGTCCGTTGAGGTACTGGCGCACGCGCTGGTCGATGCGGGGATCGGCACGCTGGAGATAGAGCAACGCGCGCACGATGTTGACGTCGAGTTCCTGCTCGGCGAAGCGCGGGCTTGCGATGATGTCGTCGGCAAGGGTGAGGATCAACCGTGCGAGCGCGTGCTCGTCAAGCTGCGCCTCGCGCAGTTTCTCGAGATCTTCGACGGCCATCACAGCCGAGTCGCCGACCAGCTTGTTGGTGAGCCGCGCGAGCGCGCTTGTCGCATCGGCACCGTCCGGTGAGTAGGGCTTCTCAAGGCCGTTGATGAGGCGACGCAGGTAGTAGTCAGCGTAATGCGAGACATCCGGCGTCATCTGTGCGTAGCCGAAATACGCCTTGCCGGCGCGATGAGCGGCGGTCCTGAGCGCCCGGATGAGATGGGTCTTTCCCGCGCCCGACTGGCCGTGGAAGAGCAGGATGCGAGAGCCGGCAGCGCCCGATCGCTTGGACGTGACGGCATCGAGCAGATCGAAGAACTTCTTCCTGGCGTGCCGATGCACGAGATCGACATCGACGGGGTCCGCCCGCCAAATGTCGTCCTCCCACGTGATCGAATGATCGAACGCCTGCGCGAGGCGCTCGATTTCAAAAGTCCTGCCGGCACTGGTCGTCTTGACCATGTCGTCCTCGACGCAATGGGCCGCTTGCGGATCAGCCGTCGCAGCGGATGAAATGCCAGACGGTGTTCTTGTAGCTGATGGCCGAGTCCTGCACGTCCTTGAGCCGCCGCTTGTCCTTGAGATCGGCGTGTGCGAGCACGACGAGCCCCCGCCGGTGCGCCTCGGTGAGCATCGCCTTGAACTCGATCTCGGAGAGGCCCCAGCCGGGATGCGCCGCAGTGAGCCGCGCAAAGGCTTGTGACACATAGGCGCGCCGGTTGCCCGGCCAGCCCTCGGCGCAGTCGGCCGCGGCGCGCAGGGCAGCCGCGGCGAAGCCCGCGAGATCGGGGCGCGGATCCGCGGGCGGCATCGGCGGAAGGGGTGTGGCTGCATCGTTGCGATCGGCCGCGGCAGGCGTCGGCGCGCCCGGTGCCTCCGCCGCGAGGTATCGCCTCAAGACGCCGGCCCGCAGCTCGGCAAGGGTCGCCTTCCGCGCCCCCACCGCTTCGGCAGCCAGTGCCGAGACAAGCCGGCCGTCCGTGCCGAAGTCCCGCGGATTGCGCGAAAGCCGCGCTGCGAGCAGCCGGCTCGCCTTCGCCGAAAGCGCCGACTTCTCGCCGATCTCGGACTTGAGCTGATTGCCGAAGGCGCGCTCCAGCGCGATGAGCGCGAGCGCATGCCGGATGCGTGCAGCGGACGGCTTGCCCTTGAGCCTCAGATCGAAATGCGCCTCGACGATGAGCGCGGCGAGGCCGTCCGCCTTGGCCACCGCCTTGCGGCGCTGCGCCGGGGCATTCTTCATGCCGAGCGCCGCCAGCACCAGCGCGCCATCGCGCACCTCGGGCCAGGACGGAACCGGCCAATCCCGTCGCCCGAGAAATTCGCCGACCGCGCCGGCACCGGCATCGGTGAGCGCCCAGGTTTCGCTGCGCCGAACGACGTGCCCCGTCGAGACCGCAAGCTGGACGGCACGCCCGATCGTCCCGGCGGCGTCGTTTCTCTCGTTCGCCGGGAGCATCGCCTGCAGATCGCGGATCAGCTGCTGTTCGCTCGCCGCGCCTGCGGCAAGGCGGACGAGCACGATCTCGGCAAGCCGGCTCGCGCCGCGCGCGGCACCGGCGGCCGGCGGCGGTACGGCCACGATGCTGTTCATGTCGGACGTCCCTTCGATTGGCGTCTGCCGCACCCCGCACGGGCTGCCAAGGCTCCAGGGCCAAGGCCGGCGCGCAGCGAGGGTCGATAGCCTACCGGACGCGCGAATCACCGGGTGCTCGCGCCATTCTGCGAGAAGGGCGTGGGCGGGCCAAGCCTGATATGCGCTGCGCTCTATGCGAGACGGGGCCGGGTGGCCGTCGTGCGACAGCGGTCGGGTTGCAGCCGCTCCATCATCAGTGCGCCATATTCAAGCCTCGGTGACGTCACGAAGCGTGGCGCATACTCCGGCAAGTCCGGTGGGGGCTAGGGCTTCGGAGCGGACAGGCTTGCACCTCGGGCGCCATGCGCCGCTGACGGCGTGTCAGCATCACACGGCGCGGCCGACCCACGCTTTCCGGGGGCTGTCGTTGACCGGCTTAAGGTCCTGTTAACCAGTCCGTAACCGGGCCGAGGTAACGTGAACGCAAAGGAACCGCACGTGTCATGGCGGGAGTGAAGCCGATGTCTCGCGTTGTTCTGCAGCTCCTCGCGGCGGGCGCCATCGCCGCCCTGGCATCCGGCTGCAGCCTCAGTTCCAGTTCCCTTTCGACGGGCTTTGCCGGAGGGACCGATACGGCCTCGATCGACTCCCGCACCGCGCGCCAGGGCGTGCTCGGGAGCGAGCCAACCACGCGAGGCGCCGGCCGAGAGCGCCCCCGGCCTCAGCAGGTCGCTCGTCTTGACGACCGCGCCCCGCAGGGCTCCTTCGACAAGGCGCCGAAGGGCGCGCTCGCCGACCGCGATTATTCCCAGACCAGACTGGACGCCGAGGCGGCGCTCGAGCTGATCAACAAGTACCGCCGGCAACACGGCCTGAAACCACTCAGATTAAGCGCGGAACTGTCCGCGGCGGCCAAGGATCACTCCCGCGATCTGGCGAAGTGGGACCGCATCTCGCATTTCGGCTCCGACGGGTCGAACCCGTGGGACCGGGTGAAGAAGGCTGGCTACAACCCGCGACTGGCCGCCGAGAACGTCGGCACCGGACAGGCAAGCATCGAGGAGGTCGTCAAGGGCTGGCGCGAGAGCCCGGGACACAACAAGAACCTGCTGCTCGCCGATGCCGAGCATATGGGCATCGCCCTCGTCCAGGACCCCAAGACGGAGTTCAAGACCTTCTGGACGCTTGTGCTCGCCGCCCCTCTTTAAGCCTGCCGCGACCTTCAACAAGTTGGCGATCGATTCGGCAGGATGTGCCGGTTCTGGAGGCGTCCGTGTTGCAGTGCACCAGCGCACGCGCAACGCGGCCATGCGTCTCACTTTTTTGTGACGATACTTTCTATCCCGGCGCGCATACCCATGTCGAACCAGGTCCGTTCCAGTCCGGTGCGGCGTGTTGCGGCGCAAAAGGCGCCGTCGGGCATCGCGACCGTTGGGATGGTCGTATGTGCAGTTGCGAATGCGCGTGCGCCATACCAGATCGGCGCTATGGGAACCAGTCCCGCGTCGTTGCCGACACGAGATATGAAGATGGTGGGAGACGCTATGCTTGAGAGGCTCGAGACAATCGAGGAGGGAAAGCCCTCGGCGGCGGCCAAATCCGCCGCTGGCGAGAACGTCGGGGCGTCTCGAGACCTGCGCATCGACTTCTTCCGCGGGCTGGCGCTGATCTTTATCTTCATCGACCACATGGCGGGCAACTCGCTGATGCATCTGACGATGCGCGCCTTCGGCCTGTCCGACGCGGCGGAAGTTTTTGTGTTGATCGCCGGATACTCAGCGGTCCTCGCATACTCAAGCCCGCTGCAGCGCGAGGGTCTTCGCGTGGGCGTCCGGCGAATTTTTCGCCGCGTGCGTGATCTCTATGTGGCGCACGTCATACTGGTTGCAGTATCGGCTCTCTTTCTAGCAACCGTTGCGCGCTATTTCGAGAACCCGCTCTATTTCGAGTACGTCAACCTGACGCCGCTCTCGTTCGACCCCTGGGGCGCAATCTGGCGCTTCCTGATCCTCCTCTATCAGCCTGGCTACCTCAACATCCTACCGCTCTACATCGCTCTTCTCGCGGCGTTTCCGCTGATCTGGTGGGGGCTGCAGTGGAATCCCTACGGGACGCTTCTCGCCTCAGGAGGCGTTTGGCTCGCGAGCGCCACGTGGAGCATCAACCTGCCGAGCTGGCCTGAGGTTTATGGCT
>CAYWBX010000380.1:0-4360 GCA_964456015.1 uncultured Hyphomicrobiaceae bacterium
AGGTCGTCGCCGCCGCCGACTTCCCCGCCGCCCGCCGGAGCCGAGCCCGCGCCCACTGGATCGCCGGGTCCAGTTCCTCGCGCGCCGGAGTCGTCCGCCGCATCGAGCGGTCGCGAAGTCACGCGCGCCAACGATGCGGCGCCGTTTCCAACGACACCGTCGGCGAGCCCGTCGGAGTGGGACGTGGTTCCGGTCTTCTACGGGACCGACCGCAAGCGACGGGATATGGCCAAGCGGATCGCCTACGGCGCGGATCGCGCGCGCAAACTCGAGGTCGGCCGAGCCCTCATTACGGTGCCGAAGTCGCATCAGGTGCCGAATGTCGAGCGGCCGTGGGCCATCAAGATCCCCTACCTCGACATCACACTTTACCAGGAAGCGGAGGACCCGCGCCGCCATTTCACCATCCAGGAAATCGCGGCCCTCTCGCCCGAGGCGATGCTGCAGCTCGTGCGTGCGCGCCTTGCCGCTTCAAGCGTATTCAAGGACCAGGCGCTCGTCTTCGTGCACGGATACAACAACGGCTTCGACGACGCGCTCTACCGCACGGCGCAGATCTCCTACGACCTGAAATACGACGGCGCCGCGTTCCTCTATAGCTGGCCGTCGGGCGCCGGCATCACCTCGTACACCTATGATCGCGAGAGCGCGCAGCAGGCCGAGCAGTACCTCAATCAGTTCCTGCTCATGGTGATGAACGAGTCGGGTGCCAAGAGTGTCAGCATCATCGCGCATTCGATGGGCAACCAGCCTCTTCTGCAAGTCCTGCGCGACCTGAAGCGGACGAGCCCGAACCTGCCGCGGATCAATCAGATCATCCTCGCCGCTCCCGACGTCGACCGCGACGCCTTCGAGTACATCGCCAGCCAGATCCGCGACGTCGGGCAAGGCATCACCATGTACGTGTCCTCAAATGACGTTGCGCTCGGCGTTTCGCGTCGCTTCGCCGGCGGCATCCCGCGGGCCGGCGACGTGCCGGTGGACCTTGGCCCTACCGTCGTCGCCGGCGTCGATACGATCGACATCTCGAATCTGTCGACCGATTACCTGGCGCTCAACCACTCGACCTATGCCGAAAAAACGGCGCTGCTGCAGGACATCGAGACACTGCTGCGGAGCGGAACGCGCCCGCCTGAGCGCCGGCTCAGCGCCTTGCAGCGCGTGCGGAGCGCGCAGGGCGACTACTGGCGCTATGTCGTCGGGCGCTGACGGCGTCTTGCGCCGACCGTATGACCTGCTCGCAAGCCCGGCGTTGAGCGTGCGTTCCCTGCAATTGTTGCGTCCGGGTTAACCGGCGGTTCACTGACTTGTGCTTTGCTCGAACGATCGCTCGGCCAGCCGGGACTGCGCCAGCGCCTCGGGGTTTCATCGTCGTGGCAAGCGGTGTCTACCGGTTGTATGTGGGGCCAGCGTGGATGCGGGACGATGCGCTTCCGCGCCTCACACGCGCACTCGACCGTATTCCCGGACTTCTTTACCGGATCGACGGCCTGCCGCCGGAGGACGCGGCGGACGACGGCTCGCCGGACGACCGCTTGCGCCGGCGCGTGCGCATCGCACTCACCCAGGCGCACATCGCGGTGCTGCATCCCGGCGAACTCGCCGAGCCCACGGCGACGACTAAGATCACGGTCGACCTTGCGCGTCATGGCTTCCGGCGGCGCATCCCGATCCTCGCCATCGCCGATGCCGCACACATTGCAGGGGCCGGCGACGGATCGCCTTCGATGGACAGGCTCGTCGCACTGGACCCGGGGGCGATCGCGGGTGCATTACAAGACCTGCTGATGCAATCCAGCGAGGAGGTGCGTGAGCTGTCGCGCGCAACGCTCGGCGCTCTCACCCCGCAGGGGCCATTGATCGCAGCCATGCCCGGCGCGCCCCAGAGGATCTCCCCGGGCGCGCGAGCGCTGCCGGTCGATGCGATCCTGTCGGCCCATGCAGCCTTGAAGGCGGCGCGACCAACACCGCGCCGGCGCGGCTGATCCAGATGTGGAAGCGCGACGCAGCCGCGCCCCTTCCCCAATCGTGCGGCCTGTCAGCGCCGTCGACGCCCTGAAGCCAAACGGTCCGGACTTCCTCAGGCTGCCCGTCCGGCCTTCACACGAACGCCCGGCGCCGGGCGCTCAAGCAGGACCTCGCGCCGGAAACGGAAGAGCTTGGCGGGCCGCCCGCCGGTGTGTGTGCGAACTTCGCCGGTCGACACGACCAGCCCGGTCCCTTCCACAAGGCGGCGGAAATTCTGCTTGTGCAGATGGGGCCCGAGGATCGCCTCGACGGTTTTTTGCAACTCGAAGAGCGTGAACTCGGGCGGCAGCAACTCAAACACCAGCGGGCGGTTGCGGATCTTGGCGCGCAGCCGGGCCAGCGCCGCCGCCAGAATGCGCCGGTGATCGGCGCGCATCTGGCGCAGTGCCGACACCGGCACCAGACCGGCCGCATCGAGAATGTCGAGCCGTTCGGCAACGCGCTCGTCGTCCCACTTGCCGCCTTCGATCGCGAACGCGATGCGCAGGCGGTCATGACGGCTCAATTCCGAGGCCGTACGCTCCTGCGGCGTTTCGCTAGCCGCCCACTCGAGCAGGCGCGGCAGCAAGGTCGCCGACAGGATTTCCGGACGGCCGCGCCGCCAGTCCTCCCAGGGAAGGAACTCATAGCAATTCATCCACGGCGCCGCTTGCGCCGCAGCATTGCCCTCAAGGCGCAGCAGACCGAGATAGCCGACCGACAGACCCGGTGCCGTGCGCATGAGTGCGCCACGCTCCGGCGCCTGCGTCTTCAAATCCGTCGTCAGTTGTTCGATGTAGCCAAGCCGGATGCCCATCTGCGCGACGATGCGATCGCGGATCGCGTCCTCGAGCGAGGCGTGGACGCACGCGCGGTAGCGCTCTGAGGGCAGCGCCACGCTTTCGCCATCGGCCTTACCCTGGATCAGGACGACCGGCTGCTCGTCACGCAATGCAATCACGGCCGCCGTCACGTCGACCGTCATCCGATCCGCGCTCGGACCTGTTTCGATGCTGGAATCCTGGCGAAATTCACCCGCGCAGGAGGGGACGCGCGATCTACGGGATGAGCTGATGTCATCTTGCATGCCGGTTCTCCTTGACGGCGAACCTCAGCCCGAATCAAGGCCGTTTTTGGATCAAGAACGTACTTTTTTGCGACCGGTCGCCGAGCCCGCGCGCGGGAAGACTCGGCATCCTTCACAAGCGTGCCATGAGAGCGTGAAAGCGCGCGCGGAAACGCCTGTCGACCTCGCGGGCGGCATGCGGCGCGAGCCTTGCGAGCGCGCGCGAGAGTGGCTGCGGCAACGTCTCGACAGGGCCGAAGAACTCCGCGGCTTCCTCAACCGAGAACCCGGCAAGGCGCGTCGCCTCATGATAGGCGGCGATGCGATCGGCGCGCTTGATCTCGCGCGTTATTGCATCGGGCAGCGGATGCGGAAGACCGAAGCGGACATGAATGGCCGCGAGCAGCCGGTTCTCGAAGGTCTTGTAGTCGAGCCCGATCGCCGCCTTGAACGGACTGATCAGGTCGCCAATGACGTACTCCGGCGCATCGTGCAGAAGCGCCGCCAGACGCCAGCGGTTCTCCCAACTCGGATTGAGGGCAAAGGCGATGTCTTCAACGATGAGCGCGTGCTCGGCGACGGTGAAGGCATGCGCGCCGATCGTCTGGCCGTTCCAGCGCGCGACGCGGGCAAGGCCGTGCGCGATGTCCTCGATGGCGATGTCGGCGGGCGAGGGATCGAGCAGGTCGAGGCGGCGGCCGGACAGCATCCTCTGCCAGGCGCGGCGCGGGGAGCGTGCGTCTTCACTCATGAGCCAGGCGCCTCGGAAGCGCGCTGAAGTCGGGCGCAGGGCGCGTGGCGGTGGCAGCCGACCAGGTGGTCGTTGACGAAACCGGACGACTGCATGAAGGCATAGACGGTGGTCGGCCCCACGAAGCGGAAGCCGGCCGCCTTGAGCGCCTTCGAGATCGCACGCGAATGTTCGGTCTCAGCCGGCACCTCCTTCATGCTCCGCCGCCGATGGATGATCGGCTTGCCGTCGAGGAAGCTCCAAAGGAACGCGGCAAGCGTCGTTCGTTCGCAAAGCCTGAGGTAGGCGCGCGCATTCTCGATCGTCGCCTCGATCTTGAGGCGGTTCCTGACGATGCCGGCGTCGGCCATCAGCCGCGCCACCTCGCGGTCGCCGTAGCGCGCGATGCGCCCGGCGTCGAAGCCATCGAAGGCGGCGCGGAAGGCGGGGCGCTTCTTGAGGATCGTCAGCCACGAGAGCCCGGACTGGAAGCCCTCGAGAACGAGCTTCTCGAAGAGGCGGCGGTCGTCGGCATGCGGCACCCCCCACTCCTCGTC
>CAYWBX010000381.1:0-4348 GCA_964456015.1 uncultured Hyphomicrobiaceae bacterium
AGCACGATCGAGGGGTCCTTGACCTGGACTTTCGGATGCGCTTCGCCGCGCGCCTGCCGGACGGCCTCGATCACCTTGGTCATGCCGCCTCGGTTGCCCGGGTGATTGGAGCACAAGCCGCCGCCGTCGGTATTGAACGGCAGCTTGCCGACGCCCGAAATCAGGTTGCCGTCGGAGACGAATTTGCCGCCCTCGCCCTTTTTGCAGAAGCCCAGGTCCTCGAGCTGCATGACGACGGTGATGGTGAAGCTGTCGTAGATCGAAGCATACTTGATGTCGGACGGCTTGACGCCCGCCATCTCGAAGGCGCGCCGGCCGCTCTCGGCGCCGGCCGAGTAGGTCAGATCAAGGCCAACCCCGCCGCCCTGGATCTTCGTCGCCTCGCCGGTGCCGATGACCTTGACGAGCGGCCGCTTCAGCGACTTCGCGATCTCGGGCCGCGTAATGACCAAAGCGCCGCCGCCGTCCGAGATGACGCAGCAATCGAGCCGGTGCAGCGGATCGGCGACCATCGGCGAGTTCACAACCTCCTCGACCGTGACCACCTTCGGCAGCATGGCATGCGGGTTGTACTGAGCATGATGGGAGGCAGCCACCTTGACCCAGGCGAGCTGCTCGGACGTGGTGCCGAACTGGTGCATATGCCGGCGCGCCGCCATGGCATACATGTTGGCCGTCGCCGGCCCGTAAGGAAACTCGTACTGGAGCTCGGGCTGCTGCGGATTGCCCATGCGCGGCGCCGTGCCGGTCTGGACGCCCTCCGAGCGCGGGCGGCCCGCCAGAGTGACGAGCGCCACGTTGCACTTGCCGGCCGCGATCGCTTCGATGGCATGGCCGACATGCAGATTGTACGAGGAGCCGCCGGAGTCCGTCGTATCGTAGTGGCGCAGCTTCAGGCCCATGTACTCGACGAAATTGAGGCCGCCGAGGCCCGGCGTGTCGCCGGCGGCGCAGAAGTAGCCGTCGACGTCGTTCTTGGTGAGCCCGGCATCCTCGAGCGCGCCTTTCGCCACTTCGGCGTGCAGTTGCGCCAGCGACTTGTCCGGCGCCTTGCGTGTCGGATGCTCGTAGGCACCGACGATGTACGCTTTCCCCTTGAGACTCATTCGCGCGCAACCTCCCTCGATCGTATCCAATCAGTCTTCCGTTTCAGGTTCGCGCGAAGGCGGAATGCAGTCAATGTTGTCCGGACAGCGGCAAGGCCCCGGTCGGTTGCCTTGCCGCGGGGCAGTGGCCTTGGGCGGGGTCCGGCACCCGCCGTCACCGCCTCACAAAGTCAGGTCCTCGAAGATTGGCGCGTCGGCCCATGCCTTGGCGACGGCCAGATCCGCTGGCGTGCGCACGGTCCAGGCGAAGAGCGGCATCTCCAGGCATTCGCGCACGAACCGCGTGACCGGCGTCGGCAGCGCGCGCACGTGATAGGCGAAAAAGCCTGGCGCAGCCGGCCCGCTCTCAAGCAGGTGGGTGAGCCGGTAGGCGCGCTCCCGATCGAGCCGATCGAGCCACCAACCGTCGCCCTGGTAATGGCCCGAGACGATGCCGCGCGGGACCCTGGGCGCAAGCTCGCGCATGGCGGTCATGACCGCGGGGTCGAACGACATCAGCGCCAGAGGCCCCTTCGCCCGCTTCGCCTGCCGCGCGATGGCCCTGAGAAAGGCCGGGTCCGCGGCGTCCCATTCGCTCTTGATCTCGACGAGCAGCGGCACGCGCGCGTCGACGAGGTCGATCAGATCGTCGAATGTCAAGATCGGCGTGTCGCAGCGGCGGTAGCGCAGCCTGGCGAGCTCGCTCGCCGGATAGTCGCTCACCTTGCCGCGGGCATCGACCAGGCGGGAGAGCGCCAGGTCGTGAAAGACCATCGGCGTGCCATCTGCCGCCGGCCTCAGATCGCACTCGATGCCGTAACCCTTGTCGATCGCCGCCTGGAACGCAGGCGCGGTATTCTCGATCACGCCTTCGCTCGCTTTGTGCAGTCCGCGATGCGCGATCGGGCGCAGGAACGCGGACCGGTCGAGCATCACGCGCGCTCCGACACTCATGGCCGGATGGCAAAAATCGCCTCGACCTCCACGGCGGCGTCGAGCGGCAGCGCGGCGACGCCGACCGCCGAACGCGAATGCCGGCCCCTCTCCCCGAGCACCTCGACCAACAGGTCCGAGCAGCCGTTGACGACCTGCGGTTGATCCGTGAACCCAGGAGCCGATGCAACGAAGCCCGTCAACTTGACGACGCGCTCGATGCGGTCGAGCGACCCGAGCGCCGCCTTTGCCTGCGCCAGGATATTGAGCGCGCAGGCCCGCGCCGCCTCGCGGCCGCGGCCGACATCGACGCCGCCGCCGAGCTTGCCGGCGATGATTTCGCCGGATGCCGTCTTCGAGATCTGGCCCGAAACGAACAGGAGGCTGCCCGCGAGCACGGCCGGGACGTAGTTGGCCACGGGCGCGGGGGCGGCCGGCAAGACCAGACCCATCGCAACGATCTTTTCTTCGGCGGATGTGGTCACGATGCCCCTTTTCTGCCGCGACGGCGACGCTAGATGAACGGTGGGATCACGGATCGAGCGCCATTCTTGCGGCCGGCGCCCGGACTTTGCAACCGGGCCCGCCACCGACTAGGATTCGATCAAAGCGGTCCGCGGGCTTGGTCCCAGGAGCGGGTCGGGAACGCCGGGAGCTTCATCGATGGTTGGCGACGTGCGGACATGCGTTGCAGCAGCGGCCTTCGCCTGGGCGGGTCTCATTCCCGTTCCCGGCACGGCGACCGCCCAGCCAGCGCAGGGATCGGTCGCGCTGGCGCCGCACCGCGCCGTCTACGAGATCACGCTCGACCAGTCGCGCGGCGGCTCGGGCGTGTCCGAGATGTCCGGCCGCATGGTCTACGAACTCACCGGGTCGGCCTGCGAAGGCTACACGCAGACGATGCGCTTCGTCACCCGCATCACCAACCAGGAAGGCGCCACGTCGATCACCGACATGCGCTCGACGTCCTGGGAAGACGCGCTGGCCAAATCTTTCCGCTTCAGCTCGAGCCAGTACAAGGACACCAAGCTATCGGAATCCACGCAGGGCGATGCCAGCCGCCCCGCCTCCTCGAGCGAGGGCAAGGTTGAACTGGTCAAGCCCGCCAAGAAGCAAGTGCCGCTTGGGCCCAACGTGCATTTCCCGATCCAGCACTCGATCGCCCTCCTCGAGGCGGCGCGGCGCGGAGCGACGATCTTCCAGGCCGACCTCTACGACGGCTCGGAGAAGGGCGAGAAGGTCTATGCGACCACGGCCTACATCGGAAAGATGCACCCTCCCGGTCATAACAAGAAGCTGCCGCAGGTCGCCAACGCGGCCGCGCTCGACGGGCTGCGGAGCTGGCCCGTCTCCATCAGCTACTTCGAGCAGGGCGCCGACAAGAAGGACGCCGCGCCGTCGTACGAGCTCGCCTTCCTCTACTTCGACAACGGGGTCTCGCGCCGGCTCTATATCGACTATGGCGATTTCGCCGTGCGTGGTGCCTTGAAGACGCTCACGTTTCTCGAGCCCGGCCGCTGCGACGCGTCAGTCAAGCGCTGACCCTCCCCGGGTGTTGCGGACGACGGCATCGCATGGCTGCGGCTGGCGCAGGCGCGACGATTGCGGCGCGGCGCTGCTGCCGGGTCGTCAGGAGGTCGGATCCTTGCATTCCTCGTCGGCCGGCAGCGGATCGCAGGTCTTCGAGTAGGCGCAGGTGCGCAACGCCGTGCGGACTTCCTCGGTGTAGTAGCCGTCCATGTTGCCCTTATAGAGACCGGCGGCGGCCAGACCGCACTGATAGAGTTTCACCATGCGTTCGCCGCCCAGGTTGACGGCCTGCTCGTAATCTTCGAATGCGCCTGCGAAGTTCCCCATGACCTGGCGGATGTGGGCGCGCGTGTCCCAGGTGTGCTCGCTAAAGGGGTTGAGGACGAGCGAGCGCTCGGCGTCGGCGAGCCCCTTCGGTCCCTTTCCCCACTTGAAGTAGGCCCAGGCGCGGTTGTTGAGCGCGACCGCGAAATCCGGAACGATCCGGATGGCGGCGTCGTAGTCCCGGATCGAGTCCTCATACTGGCCCTTGAGCGAGAGCGTCAGCGCGCGCATGGCGTAGGCCTGCGCCCGCTCGGACGGCGTGGCCCCCGGGTTCTCGATGATGAACGTACAGCCGGCAATGCGGCGGCCCCAATCCTCACTGAAGCAATCGAGCGCCGATTCCGCGCGCGCCGTCGGGGCCGCAGTCGCGATAACGGCGCACAGCAGGGCCGCCGCTGCCCCACGAACCCGGAAGAAACTCTTGCGTGCCATGGCGGGACCCACCCGATGAAACCGGAACCGCTACCCTCTAGCGC
>CAYWBX010000382.1:0-4337 GCA_964456015.1 uncultured Hyphomicrobiaceae bacterium
CACGCTCGACGAGCGGCTCGAGCTCGGCTCGTGGCTCGACATAGGCATGTTCATGCAGAACGTGATGGTGCTCGCGCGCGGCGAAGGCCTCGAGACCTGCCCGCAGGCGGCATGGATCTATTACGGCCCCGTCGTGCATCGCGTGCTTGCGATCCCTGCGACCGAGACGCTGGTCTCCGGCATGGCGCTCGGCCATCCGGACTGGTCCGTGCCCGAGAACGCCCTCGTCACCGAGCGGGCGACGAGCGCCGAGTTCGCGGTCGTGCACGACGAGTGAGCCGGCATGCGCGTTGCGGCCGTCGGCCCTTCAACGCGCCATGATCATCGGCAGCGTGCTGTGCGCGAGCAGATGGCTCGTTGCGCCGCCGAAGATCATCTGCCTGAGGCGGCTCTGCGTGTAGGCCCCCTTGATGATGAGGTCGGCGCCGAGCTTCTGCGCCTCGCTGAGCAGCACCTCGCCGGGCTTGCGGCCGCCGTTGCCGATCGAGATCTCCCGCGCATTGATGCCATGCGTGCCGAGCCAGTCTTTGCACTGCGCGCCGGTGGGGCCGGGCACGGTCAGCCCTTCGATGGTGAGGATAGTGACGGTCTTCGCCTTGACGAGGAGCGGCAGCGCCGATGCCGTGGCGCGCGCCTGCTCCGTACTGCAGTTCCAGGAGATGAGGATGTTCTCGCCGAGCACGTTCGGTGCTTTTGGCGGCGCGACGAGTACGGGCTGGCCGCTCTCGAAGAGTGCGCTTTCGAGCGTCGTCATGCGCGGCCCCGTGCCGGACGAGGACGGCCGGCCGATGACGCAGATGTCGTAGACGCGCGCGAGGCTGCCGAGGCCGGCGTCGTCGATCGAAGGACCGCCGCGCCAGCGATGCTTGACGCCGGCGGCTGCGAAATGCTGCTCGAACGCGCGGCGCGCCTTGGCCACGAATTCGGCGTCGTTCCAGTCGGCGGGCGGAAACGTCACGGCGACGATCGGATCCGGGGCGACGATCTCGACATGGATCGGCCTGAGTGCGACTCCCTCCACGGTCGCATCGAGCGCGCGCGCCAGCATCGCCGCGCACGCGAGCTCGGAGGCCATCAGCTCGTTCTGGTCGGTTGGAAGCAGGATCGATTTCATCGTTTTTCTCCTTGGCGACGGAGCCAGGTCGGGGCATGCCTGCGTCAAAAAAACCTAGCATGAATCGCGCGAGCGAGCTTTCGGAAATCGAGAGAGCCGGGATTTGGGCGGCATCCGCGCTAGTAGCGCACGAGGAAGCCCACCGACCCGTAAGCGCCCGTGACGCCGGAGATGTCGCCGGCGCCGCCGCCCGAGACCGAGATTTCCCCGCCCGCCCACTCATAGCGTGCAAAGATGCCGGCCCGGCCCGAATCGTGCGCCAGGTTGCCGATGGCGGCGGCTTCGATGCCGACGGACACCGATGGCGTCAGGCGGTAGCCGAGCCGGGCGCGGGTGCCGTAGGCCTCGAACATCTGCGACCAGGATGTGTCCGTCTGCACGAAGGCGGTTTCACCAATGCTGAGCCACGTCTCGAGCACGGCCTTGACGCCGGCTCTGCCGCCGTGCACCGGGTTCTCGAGGTCGAAGGGCGTAAGGTCGTGACGCTCGTAGGAGCCGCCGACGTACGCCTTCACGATCCATGGCCCGATGGTCACGTGATAGCCGAGCAGGAGATCGGCGTAGGTCTGCAGCCCGTCGAAGGCGACGGGCACCCTGGCGGCGCCGTTCCAGCGCGGGCTCGTGTAGGAATAGGTGCCGTATCCGCCGCCGGTCCTGACGCGCCAGCCGTCCTCCCGGATGTCGCCCGCGAGCGAACCGGTCATGGTGGCGAAGACCGAGGTGCTGTGCTGCGTGGCATCGCCCCCGACCGAGATCTCGAAGCGGCGCGGTTCGCCGGCCTTCGGATCAGGGATGTGCGCGCCCTGCGCCAAGGCCTCGCCGGCCCCGGGCTTGAAGAGAACCGCGCTGAGAAGCGCGCACGCCACGCCAGTCGAACGCAAGTGACGCCCCGCCGTACCGAAAACCATCGTGCGTGAGACGCGATGATCGATCGACGAAATGCTGGCGCACGGAGCATCCCGCGTCAAACCATTTGTTAACTAAGACAGTTGCTACTCTAGGTAGCAAAACGGTGCGCGCCCTCGATCGCGTGAGAATTGCCTTGACGGCGCCTGGCGACCTCGGGAAGCCATCGCTGGCGGCCGATGGCAAGCGAGGCGAGCGGGACAAGTCCCATGGGTCCCATCCGGACCATCAGCAGGCGGCGAGCCGCAACTCTCGAAAGCCGATCAGCCGGCGTCGCGTCTCGTCCCACAAGGCCAGCCGGGCGCACGTGAGGCTCTCGAGGAACGTGATCCTGTTGAGCGCCTGGAAATCGAGCGAAGCCAGCAGGCACTCGCGGAGCCTGTAGTTCGGAATCATGCAGTTGAGGTGGTGGATGTGGTGGAGGCCGATGTTGCCTGTGAACCAGTTCAGCACTGCCGGCAGCGCATAGTAGGATGAGCCCTGGACCGCCGCGACCTGGAAATCCCAGTCGCGAGGCTGCTCCCAATGTGTGTGCTCGAACTGATGCTGGATGAAGAACAGCCAGCCGCCGACCACCGAGGCGACGAGAATCGCCGGCGCGGCGATCAGCCCGAGCAGCTTGAAGCCCAGAAGCATTCCGATGCCGCCATAGAGGAGGACGAGTGCGAGATTGAGGCCCATGACGCTGCGCCACACTTGGCGCGCCGGCAGGGCGTGCCACCAGGGTAGCCGCTGGGCCAGGGTGAAGAAGGCCGGAACGCCGACGAGAAAGAGAAAGGCGGGGTTGCGATAGATCCGGTAGCGCAGGCGACCGAACCGATCGAGCGCCAGATACTCCTCCACCGTCAGCGTCTTGATGTCGCCGGCCCCGCGCCGCCCGAGATTGCCGGAGGCGGCGTGGTGCTGCGCGTGCACGCGCCGCCAGAGCGCATAGGGCGTGACCGTCAGCACGCTGAGGCAGCGTCCGATGACGTCGCACCAAGTCTTCGAGGCGACAAAGGATCCGTGGCCGCAATCGTGCTGAATGATGAAACAGCGCACGAGCAGCCCGCCGAGCGGCACCGCCAGCGCCGCAATCGCCAAGGGATGCGTATCGCCCAGCCAAGCCATGAACGCCAGTAGACCGAGGAACGGCGCCAGCGTCGATGCAAGCTGCGCGATAGCTTTTCGCGTCGAAGGCTGGCGGTAGCGCGCACAGTGCCGCGCCAGGCGCTGAGCGCGCGCCTTCAGATCTTCGGGCGTCTCGCCGCGAAGGGCCGCCTGGTTGGCGGCGTCGACCAAATTCTGCAACGACTTTCTTGCCTCGTCCATGCGCCCGCGGCAGCAGGGGGCGACTCAACGTCTGCCGGACGTACCCCTATCATGGCGGCTTGCCCGCCGCGATGCGAGATGCCCGGCCGTCGCGCGAAAAAATTGCGGCGAGGCGCCGCAGCCGGCGCCTCGCCTTGGCAACGCGAACAATCCCGGACGGAACGCTCAGCACGCCTCGCCGTGCTTCTTGTAGACCGGCCGCGTGAAGGTGTGCCCGTGCTTCACGATCACCTTCTCTTCGACGTAGTCGATGACGGGCGGATGCCAGATCTTCTGCTCATAGGCCGGCTTGACCACGACTTTCTCCACCTTGGTCTCGAACACCGGCGGATGCCAGATCTTCTCGGCAAAGGCCGGCTTGACGAGGACCTGAAACTTTTCGGTCTTGTAGACGGGCTCCGTCTTCTCCACCGAGCGCTTCGCCGGCTCGACCTCGACCTGGTGCGCTTTCGTGATCAGGCGCTCATGTCCATAGCCGTCGTGCACCTTGTGTGTGGTCTTCTCGATCCGGTAGGTCGGCGGCGTCACGTGCACGATCTCCTTGCCGGGGGTCACCAGCACCTGGCGTTCCCGCGTCTCGTAGACCGCCGGATGCTCCTTCACCTCCCAACGGCCGGGCGTGACCAACACCTTCCGTTCGACGTCGCCGTAAACGGCCTCGATGGTCTTGCTTTCCCAACGACCGGCGACCTTGACCACCGGTTTCCTGACCGTGCCGTAGATGTCGGGCGTGGTTACCTTCTCGTAGCAGACCTGTCCTTTCTCGACGTGATGATGAAAGTGCGGGGAGTGGCCGTAGCCCTGCGCCGACACGGCTTGCGCGAAGCCGAGCACCAGCGCCAGGCCCGCCGCCGCTCCGGCGCCTTGGCGGGTAATGAACGTCATGACTGCAATCTCCAGTTCGGGTCGAAATCTGAGCGCAGCGGCTCCTGTGTTGAGCGCGATGCCCAAGTTCGCGTGCACTATAAACGAACCGAACCGGTGCGGATTTAACAAGTGAGTGATC
>CAYWBX010000383.1:0-4321 GCA_964456015.1 uncultured Hyphomicrobiaceae bacterium
GAGGAGACTTCCATGTCTGCCTGCAAGCGGGCAAGCTCCGCGCGCACGCATGACATCAGCGGCCGGGCGGGGCAGACGAGGGACAATGGACCAGGACGTATTCGACTTCATCGTAACGGGGGCGGGCAGCGCGGGGTGTGCCGTGGCAGCGCGGCTATCCGAGGATGGAAGATATCGCGTGCTGCTCCTCGAGGCCGGCAAACGCGACAGCAACCCCTGGATTCACATCCCGATCGGCTTCCACAAGCTCTACACCGACGATACCTACAACTGGCGCTTCGAAAGCGAGCCGGTCCCTGGCCTCAACGGCCGCACCTCGTATCAACCGCGCGGCAAGATGCTCGGCGGCACCTCGTCGCTCAACGGCATGGTCTACATGCGTGGAACGCCGGCCGACTACGACGGCTGGCGACAGCGGGGGTGCGTCGGTTGGGATTTCGCGAGCGTGCTGCCCTACTTCCGCAAGGCCGAGGACCAGGAGCGCGGCGAGGATGAATTCCACGGCGTCGGCGGACCGCTCAAGGTCAGCAATCAGCGGTTCCGCAATGAGATCATCGACGCCGTCATCGAAGCGGCAGCCGGACTCGGGATCCCGCGCAACGACGACTTCAACGGCGCCACCCAGGAGGGCGTCGGCTACTATCAAGGGACGATCGGCAACGGCCGGCGGTGGAGCGCGGCGACCGCCTATCTGAGACCCGCGCGGGGACGCAAGAACCTCGCGGTCGTACCGCAGGCGCACGCGACCCGGCTTCTCATCGAAGCTGGAAGGGCGGTCGGCGTCGAGTATCGCACGCCGGACGGATTGCGAACGGCCCGGGCGCGCGGCGAGATCGTCGTCTCGGGCGGCGTCTACGGTTCGCCACAACTCCTCATGCTCTCCGGGATAGGTCCGGCGGCCCACCTCAGAGACTTCGGCATCGAAGTGCGCCGCGATCTTCCCGTCGGTGCCAACCTGCACGATCATTTCAATTCGTTCGTGGCCTGGAGGGCGAAGAAGGCCGTCACGCTCAACGATCTCGCCCGCTCGCCGGTCGCCAAGCTCAAGGCCGGCGCCGCCTACCTCCTCGGCCGACAGGGCCCGCTCAGCGGCACCAGTACGCTCGCCGGCATCTTCGTTCGCTCCGATCCGCGGCTCGACCGGCCGGATCTGCAATTCAACATCTCACTCTACTCCATCGACCGGCGCGATCGCGACGGCATCATTCCCCACACCTGGCCGGGTTTCATGATCACGCCGGTCCACCTCTCCCCGGAAGGCCGGGGACGGGTGAGCCTCAAATCCGCCGATCCGCTGGCGCCGCCGAAGATCGAGTTCAGGTTCCTGGAGACTGCCTACGACGTCGAGGCGATGCTCTACGGCGCGAAACTCTGCCGCAAGATCGCGGCCCAGCCCGCCCTCAAACCCTACGTCGAGGAGGAGATCGTTCCGGGGCCCGGCGCGACGAGCGACGAGGACCTGATCGAGGACTTGCGCAACCGGGGCGTCTCGAACCTGCACCCGGTCGGGACCTGCCGCATGGGAACGGGCAGCGATGCGGTCGTCGATCCGCGGCTCAGAGTGCACGGCATCGAGCGATTGCGCGTCGCCGACGCTTCGATCATGCCGCAGATCGTCGGCGGCAACACCAATGCGCCCTCGATCATGATCGGCGAGAAGGCGGCGGCGATGATCCTCGAGGACGCGCGGCGCGCATGAGCGAAGCGCCAAGGCGCGACTATGGCCGGTGCCCGGCGACAGCCGCCACTCCCCCTTCGTCGCTCGTCATGCGATCCTGGCAATAGACTGCGGCGGACGCCCGGCGGATCAGCACTCGGGCGACCGGCCACTACCGACCTACCCCGCAACGACAAAGGTCGTTCCACCCGAGCCACATGGAGCCCGCTCATGCGCCTCAGAAACAAGGTCGCCCTCGTCACCGGCGCCGGTGGCGGCATCGGCGGCGCGATCGCTCGACGGTTTGCCGCCGAGGGTGCCAGCGTGCTGTGCACCGATCGAGACCTCGCCAAAGCCGAGACGACTGCCGCGGCGATCGCCGAAGCCGGCGGCAAAGCCAGCGCGTTCCGCGCCGACGTCGCGATGCCTGACGATTGCGAAGCTCAGGTCGGTGAGGCCGACCGGCGATATGGACGCCTCGACATTCTGGTCAACAATGCCGGCATCGGGTTGCACAAGCTCGCCCTCGACACGAGCCTCGCGGACTGGGATCGGGTTCTGCGGATCAACCTCACCGGATCGTTCCTGACGGCGCAGGCGGCGGCGCGACGAATGCTCGCCCAGGGTGGCGGCGGGCGCATCATCCAGATCGGTTCGATCTCCGGCCAGCGCGGCAATATGGGCGGCGTCGCCTACGGCGCCTCGAAGGCGGCCGTGATGCACGTCTGCAAAGTTCTTGCCGTCGAGCTCTCGTCGCAGGGTATCATGGTCAACGCGATCGCGCCGGGGCCGATCGAAACCGGCATCAGCGCGCACGGCCCCTCCCGACGGCAGAACTATCTGGCGCGGATCCCGACACACAGCTACGGCACGGTCGAGGCGGTCGCCGCGGCAGCGCTTTATCTGGCCAGCGACGAGTGCCAGTGGGTGACAGGCCACATCCTCAATGTCGACGGCGGCTACGGGGCCGCCGGTCTCGCGTATGATCCGCAGGAAATCCGCTGACGCGCTTCGCCCGCATCAGGACACACCTGGCAGGTGGCGGGCCGGCTCACGGATTGCGCGAGCCGGCGCGATCGAAAACGCTTAGAAACCGCTGGCGCGCGTTCTCCGTTGCCGACCGTCTGCGAGATCGCGCAAAGTCCGCACCGGCGACATGGAAGGAAGCCCGCCATGACTTTTTTCATCGGCGACATGCCGAAGCAGATCGAACCGGCCCTGGTCGCAAAACTCTCCCGCATGGAGACGGCAACCGCCGGGCACATCCGCCAGCAGGGCTTCTGCGACCGGCGCATCCAGGCGGTCATACCAGGCCGGCGCATTGCCGGCACGGCCGTCACGCTCGCGCTGCCGGGTCAGGATTCGACCCTGCTCCATCACGTGCTCGGCCTTTTGCGGCCCGGCGACGTCCTCATCGTCGACCGGCTCGGCGACGACAAGCACGCCTGTCTCGGCGGCGGCGTGGCGGTGGCGGCCAAGGCTGCCGGCGCGGTCGGCGCCATCGTCGACGGCCCGTGCACGGACTTCTCCGAGATCCGGGCCGAGGACTTCCCCGTCTGGTGCAGAGGACCAAGCCCGATCACGACACGCCTTCTCGGCGTCGGGGGCGCCTTCAACACGCCCATCACGTGCGGCGGCGCCGCCGTCAATCCGGGTGACGCGGTGATTGCCGACGACAGCGGCGTTCTGATCGTGCCGCCCGGCGAGGCGGCCGCGCTTTGCGACTGGGCGCTCGCGAAGCAGGCGGAGGAGCCGAAGTTGCACGTCCGGCTGCGCGCCGGCGAGAAGCTCGGCGACATCAGCGGGGCAACCCGCCTCGTCCTCGCGAAGCTGGCCGCGTCGAACTCGGTCTGACGCCACCATCCTTTAGCCGGCTCCGGCGCAAACGCCGCCGTACTTCGGATCTGAGCTGCCCTGTAACACATCTGGAGGAGGCTCGTAGCCCGGCGGTGGCCTGCGGCGCGATGCACGCGCGGCACACGCAAGCGAGCCTTTCACGACGGACGCCCCTTGCTCCTGCGGCTTGTCGGCGATCAAGGCCGCAATCGCCCGTCTGCTAGAGTGGCGGCGGAGGCGCACGGAAAACCGAATGGGCGATGACACGCTGAAATCAACCCTGCTGGAGCACGGCCGCGGCAAGACCACACTTGTGGCGATCGCCTCGATCGGACTTGTCGGGGGATTGGCAAGTTCCGCTCTGTCCAAGCCCGGTCTGGCGCAGGTCGTCTGGAGCCTCGGCGTCGCGCCGGTTCTCGCCGGTCTCTTCGTCGAGATCGTCCAGAGCCTGCGGCGAGGGGACGTCGGCCTCGACATCGTGGCCGCACTGTCCATGTCGGCGGCGCTCGCTTTCGGCGAGCATCTGGCGGCCGCCGTCGTCGCCGTCATGTACTCGGGCGGCACTTTCCTCGAAAGCTACGCCGAGGGCCGCGCCAGACACGAGATGCACAGCCTGCTGGCGCGCGTCCCGCGCACGGCGACCCGGCACCGCAACGGTGGCCTCGAAGACATCCCGCTCGCGGCGATTGCCCCGGGCGACCGGTTGCTGATACGCCAGGGCGACGTCGTCCCCGTCGACGGGACCATCGCATCGGATACCGCAATCCTCGACACCACCGCGCTCACCGGGGAGGCCATGCCGGTGCGGCTTGGGGCAGGCGCCGAGGC
>CAYWBX010000384.1:0-4319 GCA_964456015.1 uncultured Hyphomicrobiaceae bacterium
GTCACTTCAGGACGGGAAGTCGTAGACAGAAAAGGTAAATGGCCGGTTCACCACCGTCTCGGCGACACGAGACGCTGGCTGGCCAATGCCCGGCGCGACCTGTCCCCGCCGGGCGTCAGGCGCAAACTCTACTCCTTCTTTGCCAGCCCGATCTTCTCGAGGGCGGCCTTTTCCTCGGCCGCGAGCTTGATCACGAACGCGCGATAATCGGCGGTGTTCATGTAGCGGCGGACGAAATCGAACTTCTCATGCAGTTCGATAACCTTCGGATCTTCATAGGCGAGCTTGAAGGCATCATGTAACTTCTTGACCACCGCTTCATCCATGCCCTTGGGGCCGGCCAGCCCGAACGGACTGTCGAAGGTGTAGTCAAACCCGGCCTCTTTGAGCGTCGGGACGTTCGGCCATTTCTTGCTGCGCTCGCCGTTGAGAATGAGCAGCAATCTGAGGTCTCCTGAGGCAACGGCCCCCGCCCATGACGGGCTTTCGACCATGCTCATGACGTGGCCGCCCAGCACGGCCGCGATTCCCTCGCCGCCGCCCTTGCCGGGGACATGCGTGAACTGCACTCCCGCCTGGCGCGCGATCAGTTCCATGGCGATGGAGTTGGTGGTTGCCGCCCCGATGGTCGTATAGGTGAACTTGCCGGGGTTGGCGCGCGAGAAGTCGATGACGTCCTTGAAGGTCTTGAACGGACTGTCGCCTTTGACGACTGCGCCAAGCGTGTAGCCGCCGATGTGGATGATATACGTGAAGTCCTTCAGCACGTCGTAGGTCGTCTTCTGCATCACCGGCATCCGGAAGACCGGAATTGCGACCTGCGCAATCGTGTAGCCGTCCGGCTTGGCCGTCGCTGCCATCTGGGCGGGCCCGAGCGTCGCGCTGCCGCCCGGCTTGTTCTCCACGATTACGGGTTGGCCGAGATGCTTGCCGGCGACCTCGGCGTAGCCTCGAAACAGCAGGTCGGCCGTCACTCCGGCGGCAAACGGCACGATCAGGGTGATCGGTTTCGATGGAAAGTCGGCGGCGGATTGTGCGTGCGCGGTGGTTGCGGGGCTCAGTGTCGAGACAGCGACGACGGCCCCCGCCAGAAACCAGCGGAACATATCCTTCCTCCCTTTTGATCCTGTTGGCCCGCCAGAGCCTGGCGCGCGAGAGCTGGTGCCGGGTAGTTCCCGATCGAGCTCTTGTGGGAACATTAGATCAGTCGCGGCGGAGTGTCAGCATCCGACGGGTTAACCGGTCGGCGAGGCTCCTGCGGGTATTCACCCGGTCCCGATTGCATAAGTCTGCGCCGAGAGAGATCATGGCGTGGCTGAGCGCGGCAGCCGCCGCGCTGCATTTCCTGGTTCCGCGAAGGCAGGATCAGAACGATGGCCCCCTTGTTCTGGCTGCCCCTTGGCTTCCTTGCCGGCCTTGCCGCCGCTGCGCTCGTCGGACAAGGGGCCGGCGATGCTGGCCGCGGCGACGCCGCCGTCCGTCGTCGGAACACGCCCGAGAGCCGCGTCGCCCGCCTCAGAAGACTGAACCGTCCGGTTGAGGAGCTGGCGCAGAACATCGCGTTTGCGGAAGAACTTACGGGCCTTCAGGAGTTCCAGGAAATTGTCGCGATCCTGTCCGCCACCGAGACGCCGGTCGAGGAGGTGGTCAACTACGCGATCGGCAATGTCTGGACGTTGGGAGCGGCCGCGCTTTGCGCCCTTGCTGCGCGCAAAGACGGCGCGAACGAGGCATCGCGTATCCTCGAGCATTTGGACGGTATGGTCATCTGGCAGGTTCACTTCGCGCTGAAGTACCTGTCGTCGCTGGACAATCCTCCAGCCGTCGGCGCACCACTCGCGGCTTTCCAGAGCTTCTGGTCCGACAACTCCGTCATGCAGCACATCTTCCGCGAGTACTTCGCGCGCATGGAGCGCCGAGGCCGGGCGCCGCAGCTTCCGCCCGAGGTTCGTGGACTGCCGATGAACATCCGGGAGGATATTCGGACCTTCCTGTCGCAGGTGCGAGGCCGCGTGGCGGAACGCTTGACTGCGCTGCTCGATCTGCCGCCGCCGGCGGCGACGCCCGCCGCCTCCGATCCGCCGTCGCCGGGCTCAAGCGCATTTCTGGACAGCCTCGGTCGGTTCTGGGGAAAGGACGACGACCTGAACACGCCGATCGAACCGCCCGACTGGCGGAACGCGCTCCAGGATGCGCAGAAGGCGATGCAGCGAACGCCGCTCCGGTCACTGCTCGTCAGCGGCGACACTCTGGTCGGGAAAACGTCGTTCTTGAAGCTGCTGGCGAAGCGCATCGAGGCCGACGGCTGGCGCGTCTTCGAGGCGAGTGGCGCCGACCTCCAGGCCGGGCAGCAGTACTTCGGTCAGCTCGAGGGCCGGATCCGGCAGGCGCTGGACGAACTCTCTGCCTCCCGCAAGGTGATCTGGTACGTACCGGATCTCCTGGCGCTGGCGCTGAGCGGAACGCATCAGGGCCAGAGCGCCTCGATCCTCGACCAGATCCTGCCGGCGATCGCCGCCGGCCGTCTCGTCGTTTGGGCGGAGGCAAGCGCCACGAGCAGCGCGCGTCTGATGCAGCTGAGGCCGGCCGTGCGGCGATCGTTCGAGACGATCAGGCTCGATCCGCTGGATGCCGAGGAAACGGTGCCGCTCGCGCGCGCGCTTGCGACAGCCATCGCGTTTACCGGCAAGCAGACCGTGGCGGATGATTTCGTGACGTCGGCGATCGATGCGGCGCGTCACTATTTGTCCGCGAGCGCGCTGCCGGGCTCCGCCCTCGGATTGATGAAGCTTGCGGCACTGCGGTCCGAGCGGGCGCGCGAAGGCCACCTGTCCGGTCGCGACATTCTCGATGCGCTGGCGCAGCTCACCGGACTGCCGCAGTCGATCCTCGACGGCAGCGAGCGGCTCGATCTTGAGGAGGTGACGAGCTTCTTCTCCAAGCGCGTGATCGGCCAGCCCGATGCCGTGACGAGCGTCGTCGAGCGGATCGCCATGCTGAAGTCCGGGCTCAATGATCCGATGAAGCCGTTCGGCGTCTTCTTGTTCGCGGGTCCGACGGGAACCGGCAAGACCGAGCTCGCCAAGGCGATCGCGGAGTTTCTGTTCGGCTCGGTCGATCGCATGATCCGGCTCGACATGAGCGAGTATCAATCGCCGGACACGGTCGTGAAGATCATCGGCGGGCCGGGAATGCCGCCCGAAGCTGACACTCTCATCTCGCGCATCCGCAAACAGCCGTTCTCCCTCGTGCTTCTTGACGAGTTCGAGAAGTCGAGCCCCAACATCTGGGACCTGTTTCTGCAGGTTTTCGATGAGGGGCGCCTCACCGACACCTACGGACAGACGGCCGACTTCCGCCACTGCCTGATCATTCTGACGACGAATCTCGGGGCGACGTCGCACCAATCGGGCGGGCTGGGCTTCGCGCCGAGCCGCGCCATCTACACTAATGATCAGATCATCCGCGCGATCGGGCAGACGTTCCGGCCCGAGTTTCAGAACCGTCTCGATAAGGTCATCGTCTTCCGGCCGCTCACGCGCGAGCACATGCGGGGCATTCTGAAGAAGGAACTCGACCGCATTTATGAGCGCCGTGGCATGAAAGATCGGCATTGGGCCGTCGAATGGGAAGCCTCGGCACTCGAGTTCCTGCTCGAGAAGGGCTTTTCCGCCGATATGGGCGCCAGACCGCTCAAACGCGCCATCGACCAGTTCGTGGTCGCACCCCTCGCTGCCGCGATCGTCGAGCGGCGGGCGCCGGAAGGCGAGCAGTTCGTCTTCGTGCGCAGCGACGGCACCGCGTTACAGGCCGATTTCCTCGATCCGGACAGCGACGGCGAACCTGTGCCGATGGATGCTGCCTTCCTGGACCCCCCGCAGCCGAGCGAGCTTCCGTCGCTTCCCTCGCTCATCCAGGCGCCGCAGTGCACGCAAGCCGAGATCGACTTTCTCGCCAAGGAGCAGGACGAGATCGCCGCGCGCGTATCGGCACCGCAATGGATGAGCCGTAAGGCCGAGCTGGCTGAGGCGATCAATAAGCCGGGATTCTGGGCGCGGCCGGACCGGTTCGAGGTGCTTGCCCAGTTCGAGCTCATGGACCGGGTCGCCGTTGCCGCTCAGGCCGCGCAGTCGATGCGCGAGCGCCTGGCCAGGACCCGTGCGAAGCCGTCGAAATCGGCGCGCGAACTCATCGCGCGGCTCGCCATGCAGGCTTCGCTCGTGCGCCAAGGTCTGGCCGACATCGACGAGGGGGCTCCGATCGAGGTTGCACTTGCCGTCGAGAGCGCGCACGACGGCGGCAACGCGGAGCGCGCCGCC
>CAYWBX010000385.1:0-4315 GCA_964456015.1 uncultured Hyphomicrobiaceae bacterium
GGCCATGGACGTCGGCGCGCTCACTCCGCCGCTCTGGGGCTTCGAGGAGCGCGAGCGGCTGATGGTTTTCTACGAGCGCGCCTCAGGCAGCCGCATGCATGCCAAGTACTTCCGCGTCGGTGGCGTGCATCAGGACCTGCCGGAAAAGCTCATCGAGGACATCGCCAAATGGTGTGAGGGCTTCAACCAGACGTGCGACGACATCGAAGGTCTGCTCACCGAGAACCGTATCTTCAAACAGCGCAATGTCGACATCGGCGTTGTCTCGCTCGAGGATTGCTTCCGCTGGGGCTTTTCGGGCGTCATGGTGCGCGGCTCGGGCGCCGCTTGGGATCTGCGCAAGGCGCAACCCTACGAGTGCTACAGCGATCTCGATTTTGACATTCCCGTCGGCAAGAACGGCGATTGCTACGACCGTTATTGCATTCGCATGTTCGAGATGCGCGAGGCGTGCCGCATCATGAAGCAGTGCTGCGAGAAACTTCTCTCCACCGAAGGTCGAGGTCCGGTCTCCGCCGACAACAAGAAGGTGGTGCCGCCGAAGCGGGGCGAGATGAAGCGCTCCATGGAGGCGCTGATCCACCACTTCAAGCTCTACACCGAGGGGTTCCACGTGCCGGCGGGCGAGGTCTATGCGGCAGTCGAAGCTCCGAAGGGCGAGTTCGGCGTCTATCTTGTCGCCGACGGGTCCAACAAGCCCTACCGCTGCAAGATCCGCGCGCCCGGCTTTCCGCACCTGCAGGCCATGGACTTCATGAACCGCGGTCACATGCTGGCCGACGTGTCGGCGATCCTCGGCTCCCTCGACATCGTCTTCGGCGAGATCGACCGGTAGCGTGGCCGCGAAGTTTTGGCATCGGTTGCTCGCGACGGTCGCAACATGCGCCGCGACGACGGTTCTGCGTCGGCGCCGTTAACCATGATGGGGCTCGGCTCTCGTCATCCACCACCCATCCCCCGATAAGCGCGGTTGTAAACGCAATTGTTAACGACAAACGGGGGATAGATGGTCTCCAAAGTTTTGGCCCGCGCGCTGCTCGCGGGCGTCGTCGGCCTGCTCATGCTGAGCGCCGACCCGGTCACCCTGACGCCCGCAAGCGCCGCCGACGAAGCGTGCCTGCCGAAGGTGCTCAAGACGCGTCTCGCCCAGGTTCGCCAGCGCTTCGGCAAGATCAAGGTCGTCTCAACCTTCCGTAAGGGAGCCACCATCCGCGGCACCAAGAAACGGAGCTACCATGCGAGCTGCCGTGCCGTGGACTTCATCCCACCGAAAGGCAAGTACAAGGAGGTTGTGCGCTGGCTCTACGCCAACCACGAAGGCGGCATCGGCACCTACACGTGTATGAGTCACATTCACATCGATAACGGACCGAACGCCCGCTTCTCGAAGTGCCGCTGAGCGCGCTGTCGCTCAGCCAACGATAATCACGCAGAGGCGGCGCGGCCCATGCGCGCCGAGCACGGGCTTTCCGCCGATGTCGGCCGACCGCGACGGCCCGGAAATGAAATTCAACGTCCTCGGCAGCCCCGTCGCACCCATGTGCTGCCGCGCCGCTTCCAGGGCCGCCTCGTAATGGCCTTTGAGGCTCTGCGCGTCGACGACGACGATGTGGGTGTCGGGCAGAAAGTTCAGCGTCACGGGGTTGTCGGGACCCGACGCGAGGATGAGCGTCCCGGTCTCTGCAACAGCGGAGGCGGCATGCGAGAGCGCGACTTCGTCATCCGCTCGGGCGGCTCCGCGTTCGAGCGTGAGTGCCGGTTCTCGCGACCAGGGCAGCGCGGAGAGCCGGGCATCACCTCCGAGCCTGAGGCGCATCGGGAGGTTGTTGCCGCGCAGATAGCCCGCGACTGCAACGGGAACCTCTGCTGCGCTGGCGACGCTGACTACCGTCGCCGACTGCGCCGCAAGATGTTCGGTGAAAATCGCCCTCATCTCCGCGGCGCCTCCCCTTGCCCGCTCGGGCACGAGGTGGGGCGACGCCCCCCCGAGCCGCTCCCTGACCCGCGCTTCCCGCACGTGTTGTGGCGTGCCGTCGTCGAGAGCGCTGCGGACCCGATCAAGCATCTGGCGGCGTCGGTCCTCGCTTCCGGTCATCGCGGCACTCCTGCCCTGTGCTCGGCCCAAAGCTGCTGGAACGTGCGGGCCTGCGGCGCGGGCATGTCGCGATGCCGGGACCAGCCGCCGGCGAGCGGGAGCCAGCGGAACCGTCCGCGCCGCCGTCCGAGCGCCGAGAGAGCGGCGATGCCGAGCCGCGTCGTAAGATGATAAAGTTTCGGCCGTCGCGCGAGGAAGCGCCAGATCCCGAGGCCAAGCCGCGTCGCAAGCGAGCCGCCGCCTGTTGCGAACTCCTTTGTCCGCCACTCGCGCATGAGGTTCGGCAGCGGGATCTTTACTGGACAGACGCTTTCGCAGCGGCCGCAGAAGGTCGAGGCGTTTGGCAGGTGATGCGCCTCTTTGAGACCGATGATTGCCGGATTGATGACCGCGCCGATCGGCCCCGGATAGACAAAGCCGTAGGCATGGCCCCCGACCGCTCCATAGACCGGGCAGTGGTTCATGCAGGCTCCGCAGCGGATGCAGCGCAATGCCTCCCGGAAAGGCGTATCGAGCAGCGCAGACCGGCCATTGTCGAGCACCACGACATGACAGGCCTCCGGGCCGTCGGGATCGCCCGGGCGGCGTGGTCCTGTTGAGAGCGTCACATAGGTCGAAATCTCCTGCCCCGTCGCCGAACGCGGCAGGAGGCGGATGAGCGCGGCGAGGTCCGCGAGCGTCGGAATCACCTTCTCGATCGAAGCGACGACGATGTGCACCTTGGCGAGCGATTGGGTCAGGTCGCCATTGCCTTCGTTGGTGACGATCACCGACGAGCCCGTCTCGGCGATCAGGAAGTTGGCCCCCGTGATGCCGACGTCGGCTGCGAGAAATTTCTCGCGCAGGATCAATCGCGCCTCGTTGACGAGCTGCGGCGCCTCGACGAGCACGCGATCCTTCGGCAGATGCGTGTGGCGTCTGCGAAAATCTGCTTCCACCTGCGTCTGCGTCAGATGAATCGCCGGCGCGATGATGTGACTCGGGGTTTCCTTGCGGATCTGCACCAGGTATTCGCCGAGGTCCGTCTCGACAACCTCGATGCCCGCGGCCTCGAGGTGGGCGTTGAGGCCCACCTCCTCCGAGATCATCGACTTTCCCTTGGTCACCAAGCGCGCGTTCGCCTCGCGGCAGATTCCGAGGATGATCTCCCGGGCGTCGGCCGCCGTCGGTGCCCAGTGCACGATCGTGCCGGCTTCTCTCGCCTTTTTTTCCCAGGCCTCGAGATAAAGATCGAGATGCGCGAGCGTGTGGTTCTTGATGTCGCGGCCGATGTCGCGCAGCGCCTCGAATTCGGGGAGTTTCGCGCGAGCCGCCGTTCGCTGTGCGACGAGCCCGCCGGGAAGCCCCGCGAGTGCGCGCTGGAGCTGGGAGTCAGAAAGCGCGCGGGCCGCGTTCTCCTTAAATGCGTGTGCGGTGACGTCCATGCGCGATCCTTCCGGGCGGTTCACTTTGATGCCGCGATTGGCGGCTCCGAGAGCTCTCCCGCGAGAACCTCCGCGACGTGGCGAACGGCAACCTTGCGGCCTTGGCGCACGAGCTTGCCGGCCATGTTCATGAGGCAGCCGAGATCTCCGGCAAGAACCAGATCGGTTCGAACCTCGTGGACGCTGGCCGCCTTCTTCTCGACGATGGCGTTCGAGATATCCGGATACTTGACCGAGAACGTCCCGCCGAAGCCGCAGCAGATCTCGGCGTCGGCCATCTCGACGAGCGTGAGCCCCTTGACCGTCCGCAGCAGCCGCCGCGGCTGATCCTTGATGCCGAGTTCTCTGAGGCCCGAGCAACTGTCGTGGTAAGTCGCCGTCGCAGTCAGAGCGACATCGACCGACGTCATGCCGCGCACGTCGACAAGAAAGGAGGTCAGTTCGAACACCTTGGACGCGAACTCTTCGGCGCGCGCCGACCAGGCAGGGTCGCTGGCCAGAAGTTCTGGATAGTGCACTTTCAGCATCCCCGCGCACGATCCGGATGGTGCCACCACGTAATCGAGCCCCTCGAAGGCTGCGATGGTCTGACGCGCGAGCGCCGCCGCCGTTGCCTTGTCGCCGGAATTATAGCCCGGCTGGCCGCAGCAGGTCTGGCCTGTCGGCACCTCGACCCGGCAACCCGTCGCCTCGAGGAGCTTCACGGCGGCAAAGCCAATCGAGGGCCGCATGAGATCAACGAGACAGGTAACGAAGAGGCCGACGGTCGGTTGGCTCTTGGTTGGCGACGTCATCT
>CAYWBX010000386.1:0-4314 GCA_964456015.1 uncultured Hyphomicrobiaceae bacterium
CACACCGGCAATGCGTTCCTCGCTGCCGTCGCCCATGACGGTCTGCCCGTCGGCGAACTCGCCCGCGACGATGCGGGCGAGCGACAGCTTGCCGCCGTGACCGGCATGGATCGTCTTCATGATGTGGGCGGCGGACCTCGCGTTCTCGAGCTTCAGGCGCCGGGCCGTATGCTCGATGAACGGCGCTTCGTGACGCAGGGCCTTGAGCAGACGGAAGATGCCGTTGCCATGCTCGGCCGAGCCGAGCAGGACCGGGCAGATCAGGCCCTCGCGCAACTCGCGGGCAAGGTCGTCGAACACGCGGTCGCGGGGCGGCGGCATGTCGGAGAGCAGCTGCTCCATGAGCTCGTCGTCGTAGTCGGCGAGCTTCTCGAGCATCTGAAAGCGGGCCTGCTGCTCGCGCTCGCGGACGGCCTCGGGAAGCTCGATGATCTCGGATGGCGCGTGCTCGCGATAGACGTAGGCGCGCTCGGAGGCGAGATCCACGTAGCCCGTGGCAATGCCGTTCTCCCAGATCGGCACCTGGCGCAGCACCAGCGGGCGCGCGCTTGCAGGCTGCAGCGTCGGGATGATTTCGCGGACGGGGGTGTTGAAGCTGTCGATCTTGTTGAGGAAGACGAAGCGCGGGACGCCGAGGTCCTCGAGCTGCTTCAAAATCAATTGCAGCGCCGGAACGCGCTTCTCGTCCGGCTCGGTCACGACGATTGCGGCGTCGCAGGCGGCGATCACGGCCGCGGACTCGCTCTGGAATTCGATGGAGCCTGGACAATCAATGAAGGTGAAGCGATCGCCGAGAAAATCGACGTCGGCCACGTTGAGCTCGACGCTCATGCCGTGGGCGCGCGCTTCCGGCGAGGCGTCGCCGACCGTGTTCTGGTCGGCAATGCGTCCCTGGCGCGTGATGGCGCCGGTCCGTGCCAGGATAGCTTCGAGGAGAGTTGTCTTGCCGGAGAGGTACGGTCCGACAAGTGCGATGCAGCGGGCGCTACGGCCCTTTGCTCCGTCGGGGGTTCCCATGGCTGCACTCCTTTGCCCCGGGGTGCTCAGCCCCCGGATTTGCCCCAGGCGTGCGGGCGCGAAGCCGCGCCCGCGCCTGAGGTGAAAGGACGCGGCCAACGGCATGGTGGACCTCTGAAAGGGGCATTGCAAGCGCAGAACGGCAGACAAAGCGCGCCGCATTCCGGAATTCGCCGGATTTTCGCGCGGCGGATCACGATCCAGCCAAAATTCGGCTTAACGTCCGCCCTGCTCGCTCGAAGGGAGGGGACCGATGCGCGTCAGACTACGCTTCGGCGGATCGCTTGTTGCCGCAACCATGATTGCCGGTCTCGGCGGGGCTGCCGCGGCGCTCGAGGAGCGCAAGGACGAGCAGGACAAGCTCAAGGCGTGCGAGCGGAGCCTGTGCGCGCTCGTCACGAAAAAGAGCCCGGCCGAGGGCGACTTCAAGTGTGCGCTGTCCAAGACCTGGGCGCGCGACAAGATCAAAGAGGGCTCGGCGACCGGACGGGTTTCCTGGGTCTTCGGCGACGCACGCTGCTCGGTCGATCTCAAAGTGCCCCGCAGCATCATGGTCGAGGCGCTTGTGAGCCCGGAGGCGACGCTGCAAGTTCCCGAGCATACCGTCACCTGCGAGATCGAGCGGGATAAGGAAATCACGCCGGTGACGCTCAGGTTCGCGCCGAAGCTGCGGTTCAAGGACGGGAAGGCCGTCAAGGTCTGGGTCAATCTGAAGCAAGTCGACGGCCCTTCGACCATCAAAGGGCTGGCCATGTCCGTCGCGAAGCTCGAGGACGGCATTGGCATCTTTCACAAACCGCTGATCAAGGCGATCAATCGCCAGATTGCCGAGAAATGTCCGAAAGTGGCGGCGGGGGGCTGAGGGCGCCCGATGGGCGCCGGGCCCGGTCGTGCCGGCTTGCGCGGCGCTGGCGTGTGGCGGGGCTTGCCGATCCGTCGGCCGACGACGGCAGCGGCCAGCGAGCGTTGCAAGGGCGCGCGCGCTCCTTCACAGTCGTGAGTTGGCGACTGCCGGCGCAGCCCGCCGGCCTAGAGGAGAGGGCATGGTTGACGACGACATTCCGCTGATACACACCGTCGCCATTCCGATCTACTGGGGTGACTGCGACGAGGCGGGGATCGTCTTCTATCCGAACTTCTTCCGCTGGTTCGATGTCGGGTTCCAGGAGCTGCTCAGCACGCGCGGCCTGTCGCAGCGCGCGCTGCGGGAGCGGCACGGGATCATCGGCACGGCGCTGCTCGATGCCGGGGCGACGTTTCGCGCACCGGGCCGGCACGGCGATGTCCTCGAGCTCAGCATCGGCATCGGCGGCTGGCGGCGCAGCTCGTTCCGCATGGTCTATCGTGGCCGCATCGGAACGACGCCGGTCGTCGACGGGTTCGAGGTGCGCGGGTTCGTGGTGGAGGGCGCGGGCGGCCAGCTCAAGGCGCGGCCGATCGACCCGGCCTTCCGGGCGGCCTTCGAGTGATCCGTCCGCGGGAGCCGCGCGTTGAGCTTTGCGGAGTGCGGTCAGGCATGACGCGGGCTTTGCAATCGGCCCCGGAATTGCGTAGGAGGGCCGGGGTGCGGCTCCGGAGATTGGAATGCAGTTCAGCACGTCGATCGATGCTCGCGAGCTGCCGGCCGGGCATCCTGCCGTGGCGCACGGCAAGATCGGAATTCTGCTGCTCAACCTCGGAACTCCGGATGGAACCGACTTCTGGTCGATGCGACGGTATCTGAAGGAGTTCCTGTCCGATCGCCGGGTGATCGAGGTGCCGCGTCTCATCTGGTGGCCGATCCTCAACCTGATTATCCTGCAGACGCGCCCCGGCCCCAAGGGACGCGACTATCAGTCGATCTGGAACCGGGAGCGCAACGAAGGCCCGCTCAAGACCATCACGCGGAGCCAGGCGGAGAAGCTTGCGGCGGCCCTTGCCGGCGAGCCGCGCCTCATCGTCGACTGGGCCATGCGCTATGCCAACCCGACGACCGAGTCGCGGCTCAAGGCGCTCGTCGAGCGGGGCTGCGAGCGCATTCTCATCGTGCCGCTCTATCCGCAGTATGCGGCGGCGACCACGGCGACAGCCGTCGATGCATGTTTTCGAGCGCTCATGAAGCTGCGCTGGCAGCCGGCCATCCGCGTGGCGCCGCCATGGTACGACGATGCGACTTACGTGGCAGCGGTCGCAAGCTCCATCGAACGGCATCTCGCGTCGCTGCCGTTTGAGCCCGAAAGGATTGTCGCGACGTTCCACGGGATGCCCGAAAAGTATCTGCACGCTGGCGATCCCTACTACTGCCAGTGCATGAAGACGTCGCGGCTCGTGCGCGAGCGATTGGGGCTCGCCGAGGATCGCTGGATTACGTCGTTCCAATCCCGCTTTGGCAACGATCCCTGGCTTAAGCCCTATACCGACGAGACCGTGGAACGGTTGGCGCGGTCCGGCGTCAAGCGGCTTGCCCTCGTCGCGCCCGGCTTTTCGGCCGACTGCCTCGAGACCCTCGAGGAGCTCGACGTCGAGAACCGCGAGATCTTTCTCAGGAATGGCGGCGAACAGTTCACTTACATTCCGGCCCTCAATGACAGCGAGGGGGGGATGCGCGTGATCGAGGCCGTGGTGCGGCGCGAGCTTGCGGGCTGGATTTGAGCTCTCAGGTCGCCGTGTCGGGCGTTCGGGGCGATGCGAGGGACCCGATCGGGGCGGTCGCGGACGGCAATCGCGCGGGCGCGACGACCGGCGGGCGCTTCAGACAGGCGACGTGGTGACCGGGCGATATCTCGAGGAGCGGCGGGTCGCGCTCGGCGCAAACGGCGTCGGCATAGGGACAGCGGGTGTGGAACCGGCAACCCGGGGGCGGGCTCGCCGGGCTTGGCACGTCGCCTTTGAGGATGATCCGCTTGTGACCCTTGCGGGCGGGATCGGGCGCCGGTGCAGCCGAGAGAAGCGCCTCGGTGTAGGGATGCTGCGGATTGCGGAAGAGCTCCGCCTTCGGGCTCATCTCGACGATGCGGCCCAGATACATGACCGCGACACGATGGCTGATGTGGCGAACGACACCCAGGTCGTGGCTGATAAAGAGGTAAGTGAGGCCGAGATCGTCCTGCAGGTCGATCAGCAGATTGAGCACTTGCGCCTGCACCGACACGTCGAGGGCCGAGACCGGCTCGTCAGCGACGATCACGTCCGGATTGACGGCGAGCGCCTTGGCGATGCCGAGCCGCTGGCGCTGGCCGCCCGAAAACTCGTGCGGATAGCGGTCCAGGCTTTCGGCGCGCAGGCCGACGCGCGCCAGTAGATCAGCGACGCGCTTTC
>CAYWBX010000387.1:0-4293 GCA_964456015.1 uncultured Hyphomicrobiaceae bacterium
ATCAGCGCCAGATCTGCGCTCTGCGACCGGGTCTGGAACGCGGCAAGCGCCGCGCGCATCTCCCCGAGCGACAAATCCACCGCGGTTTCGGTCTCGAAGCCGGCCGCCACCAGCGCCCGTGCGATGCGCTCGGCGTCGTGGCGCGCGCCGGGCAACGACTGGGCTCCTTCCGCCTTGGCGTAGTCCGCAACGACCATGACGAGCGCGATGCGCCGCGGCTCGCCGTGCGGACCGGCAAGCGTGGCGTCCGCGCTGTCGATCAATCGCGGCACGTCGGGGAGCTGAAAGCCGCGGCTCTTGATGTGCGTGCGGCGCTGCAACTCGGACGCCAGCGCCGCCAGCGGGAGGTTCGGTTCGGCGAGAAGCTCGATCAGCGCACTCGCGAACGGATTACCGCCGCCCTCGCCCTCGTCAAGCGTCTGTGCGCCGGACTGGGAACCGAGGAAGACCAGCGTCCCGGCATCAGAGGCGCATGGCCACGCCATCGCCACCAGGAAAGCCGCGACCGCGGGAAGCATCGACCGGCGAGCGATCATAGCCAGCCCTCCGCGCTTCAAGTCAACGTGGACCAAGACAGCCGGCGTCGATCATGCCGGGAGCCGGCCGCACCGCTGCTACTTCAAGAGTTGCACGATGGCGTCGCCGAGCTCCTTGCACATGGCCTTGCCGCCCATGTCGCGGGTGCGCACGGCGGTGTCTCTGAGAAGCTTCTCGATGGCGCCGACGATGGCGTCAGCCGCCTCCTTGTGCCCAAGGTGCTCGAGCATCATGGCGCCCGACCAGATCTGGCCGATCGGGTTGGCGATGCCCTGGCCGGCGATGTCGGGCGCCGAGCCGTGCACCGGCTCGAACATCGACGGATACTCCATCTCCGGGTTGATGTTGCCGCCGGGCGCGATGGCGATGGTGCCGGTGGTCGCGGGCCCGAGGTCGGAGAGGATGTCGCCGAACAGGTTCGAGCCGACGATGACGTCGAACCAGTGCGGGTTGCGCACGAGGTGCGCGGTCAGGATGTCGATGTGGTACTGGCTCGTCTTAGCCTTGGGATACTCCTTGGCGATTGCGGCGAACCGCTCGTCCCAGTAGGGCATGGAGATCGAGATGCCGTTCGACTTGGTCGCCGAGACGACCTCGTTGCGTGGCCGCGTGGCGGCGAGCTCGAAGGCGTAGCGCATGACGCGGTCGCAGCCGCGCTTCGAGAAGATCGCCTGCTGCACCGCCATCTCGTACTCTGTGCCCTCGTACATCCGCCCGCCGATCGAGGAATACTCGCCCTCGTTGTTCTCGCGCACGATCCAGTAGTCGATGTCGCCGGGCTTGCGGCCGGCGAGCGGGCAGGGCACCCCCTCGAAGAGGCGCACGGGGCGCAAGTTGATGTACTGCTGGAACTGGCGGCGGATCGGGATCAGGAGGCCCCAGAGCGAGATGTGGTCGGGCACGCCCGGAAAGCCGACGGCGCCGAGGTAGATCGCGTCGTGATGGCGAATCTGGTCGAGACCGTCGTCCGGCATCATCTTGCCGGTCTTCTTGTAGGTCTCGCAGCTCCAGGGGAAATGGTCCCACTTGAAGGCGATGTCGAACTTTCGGCCGACCGCCTCGAGCACCTTGATCCCCTCCGGCACCACCTCGTTGCCGATGCCGTCGCCCGGGATGACGGCGATCTTGAGCGCATTGGACTTCGGCTTCTTCTGGGCGGGCTTGGCCATGGCGTGTCTCCCGGGAATTGGCATTGCCTCGTTGGCAGGTCGCACCGGCCGCCGCCTCGGGCCGACCGGTCAGGTGTCCGCGGCCACTTCTGCACCCGGACGCCGGGGTCGTCAAACGTTGGCGGCGGTCTGGCGGCGGCAACCGCGCCGCAGTCCCGACTTGCACGGAGCATCGGCGGTGAGGCATCGTTGATCATGACGTGTGCGCCGCGTTTGGGGGCGGGGGATGGTTTGCAGGCCCAATGATTTCGTATGCGTTGCGCTCGAGTGGATCGAGAAGCACGGCGACGGGCTCCCCGAGATCATTCAGAAAGTGATGGAGCCGGTCGTCGGTGAAACCGGGTTCGTTCGGACAAATCTCAAGGAGATTATTGCTGCTGCTTCGTTCGCCTTCGGCGTATGGCGCTGGTGGGTCTATCGCGAAAGCATCCTGCACCGGCGGCTTGTCGAATACATCAACGAAAGCGATGCCCGGCTGCCTGGCACCAGCGCCGCGGCCGTTGAAGCAATTCTTCGCCCAGGGCGCACCGTCAGTGTTCCAAGGCCCTCATTCGCGCACGAGCTGAACAGAATTCTCGTCCAGATGGGATGGGCCGGGGGTGTGATCGACCGGATGCTCGGGGAGACCCGCATCGAGCAACGGTCGCGATGGCGGCTGCTGCGTGAACGCCGGCGATTGCTCAATCGTCACGCGGTCGCCGTGCGGGCCGAGAAGTCGCTCCAGGCTCAGATGGCGCACATCCATTTGATCTCCGGCGCGATCGCCGCGGCGAAGGCGCGACGATCACGAAACAAGCAGGGCGCTGCCCGCTACGATGAAGCCGCCCTCAGGGAATTCCGTGCCGTCTTGCAGGTGCCCGGCTTTCAAAGAAACATCGCAGCGAAGGAGAATGAGGCTTTCCACCTGTTGCGGCTTGGAGAAGTCGATCTCGCACGGGCTGCGTATCGCGAACTCGAAGCTCTTGCTGTCGATCTACCAACGGCGCGCGAGAGGGATTTACTGATCGCGCGTTCGCGGCGTTACCAAGGACAGATTTATCAGATCGAGGCTGGACGGGCTGGTCGTGCTCTTGCGAGGGATATACTGGTATCTCCACTCGGGAACCCAAACCCGGAGAGCGCAGAATTTCTTATAAATCAGTGCCAGCCCTTGAAGCAGTGGGACGCCATCGAGCAGGCTGAGTTATTCTTCCTCGCCGCGGTCGTATTTCACCTTTTGAATGCAGCCCAGCGCGAAGCCGAGTTCATGGAAAAGGCGACACGAGCGTATCAAGACGTGCTCGAAGAGGTTCCGCTAAGGCGCAGCCTGCTATCTCGCGGAAACCGGTTGCTGCGTCGCGAGGCCAAGCGCGGTCTGCGGCTCTGCGCCAGGGGCGCCGGCTCCGAGAGCGCCTTCAAGTGGGTCGGCATCTGACAATCACACGAACCGGAGCAGCCAGCCGCCGGCGTACGCCGCGCCGCCCGCCGCCAGTCCGTTGGCGAGGCTGGCGAGCCCGGCCGTCACAAGCACGCCGGACTGGCCGACGACCGCAATCCGACCGGCCGTCCGCTGTTGCTCCGCGATCGAGATCAGCGCCAGCAGGCAGCCGCAGGCGATCGCCGCCCACCAGGGCGCGCCGGCGAGTGCGGAAAGCGCCGTCGTCAGGATTGTCAGATAGGCGAGCATCGGGCGGCACCCTCAGTCGGAGGCTCCTCCCGCTGCATCGATATTGATTCTCGGTGGATGGCCAGAAAATCATGGCGCCATCCACAGGACTTATTGCGTGAGGCCGTCAAACGCGCTGGTGCGCGCTCTGATCCGTCTGGAGTGCGACCGCCGGGCGACCCGATCAGGGCGCGAGGGTCGGACAATCAGGGATTGACCGGTCCATTGATCAGGTTCGCGTAACGCGTGACAACCGGGCCATCCACGCCGCCCCCCAGTGCGCGTTTTGGACCAGCATTGCGGGATGTCCGCGAAGCGCCCCAAAAAAGCGCGTCTGTGATAGCCGACCGCGACACCTGGGCGCGCACGCGACGTGCTACCGTCGCGAATGAGCTGGCTCCGCTTCGCCGCGGTGCAGCCAGACGCCGGCTCGCGGATGGGTCGGCCGAAGCGGCGCCAGGAGCGCGCGTGCGATCAGCTGCCGCCTGTCTGGCGCTTTGCCATGAACGCCAGGCGTTCGAAGAGATGCACGTCCTGCTCGTTCTTCAGGAGCGCGCCGTGCAACGGCGGAATGAGCTTCTTCGGGTCCTTCTCGCGCAGCGCCTCCGGCCCGATGTCCTCGTTCATCAACAGCTTCAGCCAGTCGAGCAGTTCCGACGTCGACGGCTTCTTCTTGATGCCGGGCACCTCGCGCACGTCGTAAAAGATCTTGAGCGCATCCGAGACCAGCATCCCTTTCAGTCCCGGGAAGTGGACCTCGACGATCGCGCGCATGGTCTCGGGATCCGGAACTTTGATGTAGTGGAAGAAGCAACGGCGCAGGAAGGCGTCCGGCAACTCCTTCTCGTTGTTTGATGTGATCATCACGATCGGCCGCTGCCGCGCCTTGATCGTCTCGCCCGTTTCGTAGACGAAGAACTCCATGCGGTCGAGTTCCTGCAG
>CAYWBX010000388.1:0-4279 GCA_964456015.1 uncultured Hyphomicrobiaceae bacterium
ACGCCTGTGCGCCGCCAGCTCTTGAAGGACCACATGATCTAGCTCCCCTGTGGCTCCGCCGGCCCCCGTTTGCCCCTGGGTTCCCGATCCAGTTGAGGCCGGCGGCGTTGGCCCCGCTCGGAGAGCGTCCTTAGGCAGCCCGGTCCCGAATTGGCACAGCCGATTGCCAGTATGGTTACCGGACGTGCCGGAGGCGTCCCCGCTGTCGCGGGCCGAAGAAGGGTCCCAGCCGTCGCATCGGCTCTTCCGACCGGGCGCTGCAATCGACGGCCCCGCCGCCAAAAATCAAGAATAATGATGATAAATCAAATCGATAAATCATATCGCTCTGCCTCCACCGCCAGTCCGGATCGATCAGACTGGCGAGCGCGCACTGGTCCGGCTGGGATGAGCCCGGCACGGCGCAGGGAGCTCCTATGCGCCATCTGGATGGGTCGGCGCGACCGGCTGATGCGAGCGGATGGCCGCGACGTTAAAGGCCTTGCGGGGAGTGAGCCTCATCGGCGCCGGCGGTTCTGGTGAGAGCGCGGCGCAGCACCTTGAGGGAGCGACTGTTCGGCTCGGGCATGATCGCTTCGCCTTGCAGGAGGTGACGCCGTCCTGGGCTTCAGGACCCGCTCACCAACCGGCGGGCGGCGTCCAGGCGACCGCCTCATCGAGCGGGTAGGACGGCCGTGGAATGCGGCTCAATTGAAGCCGCTCGAGCACGGGCGACGTGAGACCGGCCGTGTCCACCTCGTAGACCTGCTCCGGGGGAAACCAGGGGATGAACCCCGCCCTGAAGTGCCCCCGCGACTTGACCGCAACGGTATGCGCCTTGCCGATGTCGAGGCCGAAAATCTCGAAAAAGCCGGGGTCCGCGGTCTGCGAGCGGTCGGAAATGACGATCGCCGTGACGCCGCCGATCCTGAGTGCCGCCGACGGCCCGAGCTTGAGCGTCCGCCCTTGCGCATAGCCGAGCCGCCCGACAAACGTGCCGTGATGAAGCCCGACCACCTCGGCCTCCGCCTCGAATGGCACATCACAGGGAAGGCCAGGCAGCGTATTGAACTTTGCCACCAGGCGTCCACCCACGCCCGCCCTGTGTGCCGCAGCCGCGAGGGGGGGATCGAAGAAGCTGCCGATGAGAACGTCTTGGGCGCCGGCGCGTACGAGCGCCGACAGCAGCTCGGTCGTCCGGCCCGTTCCGCCGCCGCCCGGATTGTCGCCGGAATCGGAGAAGATCACGGGCTTCCGGTTGCGCGCGAGCGCAATCTCCACGGCTCTCGACAGCGGCGTCAGCGTCTTCTTCCAACGCGGCAGGTCTCGCCAACCCCGCTCCGCGATCTCCCGCGCAAGCATTCGCGCCCGCGCCACGTCGCGCCGGGCGGTGACCACGATGGCAACCCCGTTCTTGCTGCTGTCGGAAAAGACGAAGCCGCCGAACACGGAGACGTTGAGAATGTCGCCGGCGAGTTCCGCGCGCCGCCGGTTGCCGAAGTCGATCATGTCGCCGTAGGGACCGCTGGCAGTCAGCAGCGACACGGATGCCGGCGTCAGCGGCAGGCGGATGAACGCGGACTTGGGATCGGCGAGGCCGGCCAGCATGAGCCTCAAGCCAAGCGCCGCTTCCTCCCCGCGCTCGATGTAGTCGACGTGCGGATTGGTCCGGTAGCCGACGATCAGGTCGGCGTTCTCCACCATCCGCTCCGATATGTTGCCGTGAAGGTCGAGCGTGACGATGACGCGGCCTCGGGGGCCGGCAAATTCCCGCGCCAGCGCAATCACTTCGCCGTCCGGATCGTCGCGGTCGGTGGCGATCATGGCGCCATGGTTCGCCACATAGACGGCATCGAGCGGGCCGGCTGCCGCGAGCCCTGCGCGGATCTTGGCCAGGTAGTTATCCATCAGTCGGCCGTCGATGGGCCCGTGCGGATGGCAGGCGGCAAGCAGGATCGGCACGGGCTGCCAGGGCCCGGTTGCGTCCATGGTCTTCACGAACGCGGCTGCCTCCCCGATGATGAATGGACTGGCCTCCCGCGCCGCGGCGAGAATCTCCGGTCCCTCAAGTTGATAGAAACTGCGGAAGTCGGCCTCGTGTGCGACGGGGGCCTGCCGGTTGCTCTCGAGCCAGACGCCGATGATCGCGACGCGCGGTCCTGCCATTCCTCAGTCTCCGTCGTAAGGCGCTCTTGGGCGGCTTCCTCTCGCCCGTGCACGCAAATCTAACGGCCGGCTCGAATGCCGTCACGGGAAAGCACGAAAGCGGCTTGCAGCACTTTCGACGCAGCGAGGCTCAGCGTGCCAGGAGGCGCTCGATCCGCTCCGAGTCCTGCCGGCGCTCTTCGGCGGTCATGTGCAAGCCCACCTTGCTGCGGCGCCACAGAATGTCCTCAGCGGTCCGCGCCCACTCGTGCTCGCGCATGTAGACGACCTCGCGTTCGCTGAGCCCGTGACCGAGATCGAGCCCCATGCCGGAGGCATCGCGGGCATCCCCGATCACCTCGGCGAGCCGCGATCCGTGCCGCCGCGCCAGCCGTTTGAGCGTCAACGGCGAAAAGCCCGGGTAGGCGACGGCCATGCGCCGAAGAAATCCGTCGAAGTCCGCCCCTTCGATGTCGCCGCCGGGCAGAGCCGCCGTTGCCGTCCACGGACCTGCCAGGTGCGGCAGATGCGCGGTCAAGCGAGCCAGCACGTCCTCCGCCAGCCGCCGGTAGGTCGTGACCTTGCCGCCGTAGCACGACACAAGCTGCGGCCCGCCGGTCCGCGGTCCGCTCTCGATCCGGTAGTCCCGGGTCACCGACGATGGGTTTTCGTCGCCGTCATCGAGAAGCGGTCTCACGCCCGAATAGCGCCACACGATGTCCTCAGGCCGGGGTGGGCTCCTGAAGAACCGTCGTGCAAGGTCGAGCAGGTACTGCTCCTCGTCCTCGCTGATCTGGACCGATCCCGGATCGCCCCTCCAGCTCACGTCAGTGGTGCCAATGATCGCAAACCGCTCCTCGAACGGGAGCGCGAAGACAACTCTTCGATCGGCACTTTGCAGCAGATAGGCCGTCTCGCCCATGCCCTCGATTCGCGGCACCACGATGTGGCTGCCCTTGACGAGACGCAGGCGCTGGCGCGCCGCGCCGAGCGATCCTCCCGTCGCCGCCAGCGTATCGATTTCGCCGGCCCAGGGCCCTGCCGCGTTGACGATGTGACGGGCCAAAATGCTCCGGGTCGCGTTGCCGGACAGCAGCGTGATCTGCCAGCCAGCCTCGCTGCGACGGAGTTCCGTGACCCGGGTCCGGGTGAGGATGCGTGCGCCCCGCCTGGCCGCCGCCTGCGCATTGGCGACGACGAGCCGCGCATCGTCGACCCAGCAGTCGAAGTAGGAGAACCCGCGGACAAGGTCGGCTCTGAGCGCGCTCCCGGCCGGCTCGCGCGGGAAATCGACGCTCTGCGAGCCCGGAATGACGCGCCGTCGTGCCAGGTGATCATAAAGAAACAGTCCGGCACGGATCATCCACCTGGGGCGCAGGCCCGCCACATGCGGCAGCACGAAGCGCAGCGGCCAGATGAGGTGGGGAGCCTTTCCGAGCAGCACCTCTCGCTCCGCCAGCGCCTCCCGGACGAGGCGGAAATCATACTGCTCGAGATACCTGAGGCCGCCGTGAATGAGCTTCGAGGACGCCGATGATGTAGCCGAGGCGAGGTCGCCCATCTCTGCGAGCACCACGGAGGCGCCGCGGCCGGCCGCATCCGCGGCGATGCCGCAGCCGTTGATTCCGCCGCCAATGATTGCGAGATCGACGACATCGCCGCTCATCGACACGCCTCACAGAGCTCCGGTCGCGCCGGATCGGGTCCCTTCCGGCGACCTGGCCGGACGCCGGCTAATTTAGCGGCCCGCGCTTGGTAATTCATTGATGCGATGTGCGCCATCCGCTCGGCGAGCGTGGCCGTCGCCCGTCCAGCCGGTCAGCTCAAGACCCTGTAGAAGAGCGATCCCGCCAGCATGAAGGCGGCCGCGAACGCCGCCGCAAGGGCAAACTGGAGGTAGGTCTGGCGGAGCACGGTGCCGATGATCTGCTGCGCCATGGCCTCTTGCGGTCGCTCGCCCGGCTTCAGCATCAGCCAGACTTCCGTCTGCTTGTAGGGCCGTTGCCGGGCGCCAAGCGCCTTCAGCAGCAGCACGAAGCACGTGAGCAGGCTGAGAAGCCCGGCGGACCTCAGAGCGAGCGCCATCTCGCCGGAAAGTCCGACGAAGAAGGTGAGGATGGCGAGGGTTGCAAAACCGCACGCGCGCCCCACTGAC
>CAYWBX010000389.1:0-4259 GCA_964456015.1 uncultured Hyphomicrobiaceae bacterium
GTCCATGAGTGTCCCGGCTCTGATCGGCATCCCGGGCTATCGCCTGACCATTCCGTGCCGCATCCTCGACATGTCGGCCACGGGCTTTGGTACGGTCCTGATTGCCGACCCGAAACGGCGCATTCGCGAGGCCCACGACCTTCCCGACAAGCTGACGCTGATCGTGCTCCACGAGCGCACCGAGATGGACTGCCGGATCCGCTGGCGCGCCGGTGCCCGCTTCGGCGCCCAATTCACATCCCGTCCGCGCCGGCGGATCGCGCGATCGGTTTGATTGAGCAAGATGCAGGCGGCCGCCTCGCTGCGGGGGTCAGGCGCTCTCGCGGCTCGCCTTGCGATTGAGGCGGGCATCTTCCGCCTCCACCAGGCTCGCATCGGCATCGAATTCGATGCGCTCGGCACCTGAGAGCGCAACGAAGCGCTTGCCTCTGGCCCGCCCGATCAGCGTCAGGCCGGCCTTGCGCGCGAGTTCCACGCCCCAGGCGGTAAACCCCGAGCGTGAGATCAGGACGGGGATGCGCATCTTGACGGTCTTGATGACCATTTCCGAGGTGAGACGGCCCGTGGTGTAAAAAATCTTGTCGTCCGGCGCGAGCCTATTCATGAACATGTAGCCGGCGATCTTGTCGACGGCATTGTGCCGGCCGACATCCTCCATGTAGACGAGCGGCCGGTCCTCGCTGCAGAGCACCGAACCATGAATCGCTCCCGCCTTGAGATAGAGCGAAGGGGCCGTATTGATCTTGCGCGTCAGCGCGTAAAGCCAAGAGGTCTTCACTCTTGCGGTGCGCGACAGGGCGATGCGATCGAACTCCTCCATCAGATCGCCGAAGACCGTCCCCTGGGCGCAGCCCGACGTTTGCACCTTCTTCTTGAGCTTGTCCTCGTAGTCCGTCTCGCGGCGCGTGCGAACGACCACCGTCGCGATGTCCTCGTCATAGTCGATGCGCGTGATCTCGTCCTCGGGCGAAAGCATGTTCTGGTTGAGGAGAAAGCCGACCGCCAGCAACTCCGGGTGGTCGCCGATGGTCATCAGCGTGACAATCTCGCGCGCGTTGAGGAAGAGCGTGAGCGGGCGCTCGGCCACCACGTCGGTCAGGACCGTGCGACCTTCGTGGTCAATCCCTTCGACCGTCGCGAAGAGACGGCGATCCTCCGGGTTGGGCCGCACGATGAACTCTTCCACGAGACCACTCCGCTGATGCCGGACCCGACGGCTGGCTGTCCCCCCGGCAGCCCGCGCTGCCGCGTGACACTCCACCGTGAACCTGCCATAAGACCGCCGGTATGAAATCCCGACCGCTCCGGTACTGTTTTATGGGGCGAGAGGGCCGATCTCGCAAGGACCCGCCGATGCCGGTGACGAAGGAGCAGGTGACCGCCGCGCTGCGGCGCGTGAGGGGACCCGATCTCACAAGCAACATCGTCGATCTCGGGCTCGTTTCCGAGATCCTGCTCAAAGACGACAAGGTCTACTTCTCGATTACGGTCCCGCGAGAGCGCGCCGAGGAGCTCGAGCCGCTGCGCCAGGCGGCCGAGAAAGTGGTGCAGGACTTGGCCGGCGTGAAGGGCGTGACCGCCGTTCTCACGGCCGAGAGCACCGGCCGAGAGGTGCCCGCCCCGGCACGCGCGTCGGGAGGGATGGCGCCGGAAAGCGCCCGAGTGCAGGCCGCCCGTGCCAAGGCTGCCGCCCAGACGGGCGGACACGGTTCGGGACCGGCAGCCGCACCGAGACCGGCATCAGCGGGCGGACGCCAATCGGCCGCCGTTCCCGGCATCCGCCACATGGTCGCCGTTGCTTCCGGCAAGGGCGGCGTCGGCAAATCGACGACGGCGGTCAATCTCGCTCTGGGCTTTCTGGCGAACGGCCTCAAGGCCGGCATCCTCGACGCCGACGTCTATGGCCCGTCGCAGCCGAGGCTGCTCGGCCTCTCGGGCCGCCCGCAGATCGGTCCTGACAACAAGCTGCAGCCCCTCGTCGGCCATGGCCTCAAGGTCATGTCGATGGGGTTCATGGTGGACGAAGCGACGCCCGTCATCTGGCGCGGTCCCATGGTGGTGCAGGCCCTGACGCAAATGCTCCGCGACGTCGCCTGGGGCGAGCTCGACGTCCTCGTCATCGACATGCCACCGGGCACCGGCGACGTTCAACTCACCATGGCGCAGCAGGTGCCGCTCTCCGGAGCCATCATCGTCTCGACGCCGCAGGACCTCGCGCTCATCGACGCGCGCAAGGGTCTGAACATGTTCAAGCGCACCGATGTCCCGGTGATCGGCATCATCGAGAATATGAGCTACTTCGTGTGCAACAAGTGCGGCGAGCGGCATGAGATCTTCGGCCATGGCGGCGCTCGGGAGGAGGCAGCAAAGCTCGGAGTGCCATTTCTCGGCGCCGTGCCGCTCGACATCGACATCCGCACGCTCTCCGACAGCGGCAAGCCGATCGTGGCAACCGCGCCCGACAGCCCCCACGCCCAGGTCTTCCGCGAGCTTGCGGCCAGGGCCTGGGCCGAACTCGAGGCCGCGCAAGGCCGGCGCATAAAGCCGCCCGCACTCGAGGCCGTGGACGCGGGCCGCACATTGCGCGTCAGCTTCGAGGGCAGGTCCGCTTTCGAGCTCCCGGCCGAGATGCTGCGCGTGATGAGTCCGTCGGCGGAGGTCCAGGGCCATACGCCGGGTCAGCGCGTGACGGTCGCCCGCAAGCGCAACGTGCGGATCCGCTCGCTGGCGCCGGTCGGCAACTACGCGGTGCGAATTGCCTTCGACGACGGTCACGACACTGGGCTCTATACGTGGTCCTATCTCGAGTTGCTTGATCGCGAGCGTGAGGCGCGCTGGGCCGCCTATTTGCGTGAGCTCGCCGGGAAGGGCCTCAGCCGCGACTAGGCGCCTTGCAGGTCGGCCGCGGCAATCTGCCGTGAGCTTTTCCAACGCCGGCTTTACCAGGCTGCGCACGGTCTTATTGCATCGCACAAAGTTCGCTGGTAGGGGTTCCTTGGAACTTGTTTGAGGGGCAAGTCCAGCGTCCATCCACTTGGAAAGGCCCGTCAGGCGACCACCCATGACCACGCGCCCCGAGACCTCAGACCAGGCCGCCGTCGTCGCGCCCGTCGCAACGTCCCGGCGCGTCTTCGTCAAGACGTTCGGCTGTCAGATGAATGTTTACGACAGCGAGCGTATGGGCGAGATGCTGCGAGCGCAGGGCTACGCTGAGACCGCATCGCTTGAGGATGCCGATCTCGTGGTGCTCAACACCTGTCATATCCGCGAGAAGGCGGCGGAGAAAGTCTACTCGGACCTCGGGCGCATCCGCGAAGTCAAGCTCGCGCGTCAGGCGGCGGGGCGCGAGACCATGGTCGCCGTCGCGGGCTGCGTGGCGCAGGCCGAAGGCTTTGAGATCGCTCGGCGCGCGCCTGTCGTCGATGTCGTGATCGGGCCGCAGAGCTACCACCGTCTGGCGGAGATGCTCGACCGTGCCCGCGCCGAGGGCCGGTCACAGATCGCCGTCGAATTTCCCGACGACGACAAGTTCGCGCATCTGCCCGAGCGGGAACGCGGAGGACCGGCGTCGCGCCGGTCGGTCAGCGCCTTTCTCACGGTGCAGGAGGGGTGCGACAAGTTCTGCACGTTCTGCGTCGTGCCTTACACGCGCGGCGCCGAATATTCGCGGCCGGTTGCCGCGCTCGTCGATGAAGCCAAGCGCCTTGTCGATCAGGGCGTGCGGGAGATCACGCTGCTCGGACAGAACGTCAACGCCTATTCCGGCGCGGGACCCGGCGGCCGCAAGCTCACGCTTGCCGGGCTGATCGACGCGCTCGCCGCCATCGACGGGCTCGAGCGGTTGCGCTATACCACCAGCCACCCCCGCGACATGAGCGACGATCTGATCGCCGCGCACCGCGATCAGCCGAAGCTGATGCCATACCTGCATCTGCCGTTTCAGGCCGGCTCGGACCGGGTTCTGGCGGCCATGAACCGCAAGCACACGGCCGCCGAATACCTCGCCGTCGTCGATCGCATCCGCCGCGCGCGCCCCGATCTCGCGCTGTCGACCGACATTATCGTCGGCTTTCCCGGCGAAACGCGAGCGGATTTCGAGGCGACTTTGCAGATCGTGCGAACCGTCGGCTTCGCGCAGGCCTTCTCGTTCAAATACAGCCCGCGCCCGGGCACGCCGCAGTCCCAGCTAGAGGAACCAATCGCCGCAGACCACGACGACGATGGCGAGCTCGAACTAGAGTCCGGTCGGGACCGAGTGG
>CAYWBX010000390.1:0-248 GCA_964456015.1 uncultured Hyphomicrobiaceae bacterium
GCTACCTCGATCCGGCGGGTCTGCTGGCGGGCAGGATGCCGCTCGATCGGGTTGCGGCCGAGCGCGCGCTCGCCAGCGTGGGCGAAAGGCTCGGGCTCGATGCCGTCGCCGCCGCCGCCGGAGTTATCCGTGTCGTCAACGGCCGCATGGCGGAGGGGATCCGGCTCGTCTCGGTGCGGCGCGGCGTCGATCCGACCGGCTTTGCGCTGCTCGCCTTCGGCGGCGCCGCGGGGCTCCATGCCGCCGAT
>CAYWBX010000390.1:258-4251 GCA_964456015.1 uncultured Hyphomicrobiaceae bacterium
CGTCAACTCTCGATGCGCCGCGTGATCGTGCCGCGCGTCGCTTCCGTGCTCTCGGCCTGGGGAATGCTCGCGAGCGACATCCGCTACGAGGTCTCGCGCACGCACATCGGCGATGAGGCGGCCATGAGCGCCTCGGCCCTCAGGACGCTCTATGCCGAGATGGAGCGCGAGGGCCGTCGCCGTCTCGGGGAAGGGTTCCCGGGCCCGGTGCGCGTGGCGGCCAGCGCCGACATGCGTTACGGCGAACAGATTTTCGAGATCAACGTGCCGCTCGACGACGTCGACTGGTCGTCGCCCGACGTCGTCGCGGACATCACTGCCCGCTTCCACAAGCGCCACGAGGAGCTCTACACTTTTTCCCAGCCGCAGAACGAGGTGGTCCTGGTCAACGCGCGCACCGCAGTGATCGGGGAGCTGCCCGCGGTGCCGCGCGAGCCGTTCCTGCCGGACCGCGCACCGGCAGGGCCCATGCGCCACCAGCGCGCCTATCTCGGGGGCTGGCGCGACGTTCCGGTCTATGCCTTCGAGGCGCTGAGCCCCGGTCAGTCGGTCAGCGGTCCGGCGCTCGTCGAGGCGGCGACCACGACCGTGCTGTTGTCTGCGACCGATCGCGCCACCGTGACGCCCTACGGCTGGCTCGACATCGCGGTCGGCTGACGGCGCGCCGGCGCAGATCACCTTCATTCGGAGACACACGATGGCATCCGTGCCGACCGAGCAGATCCCACCCGTCTACCATCGCCGCATCGGAGACTTCGTCATCACGGCGTTGAGCGACGGCATCCTGGTGCGTACGCACGAGATGATGATCGGCGTCACGGAAGAGGAAAGCCGCAGCCGTCTCGCGGCCGCCTTCCGGTCCGAGATCGCCATCTCGGTCAACGCCTTCCTGCTGCGCCGCGGCGGCGAGGTCATTCTCATCGAGACCGGCTCCGGCACCTACTTCGGACCGGTCGCGGGCCATCTCCTCACCAACCTGCGCACGGCCGGCGTGGAGCCGGGCGAGGTCAAAGCGATCCTGCTCACCCACATGCATCCCGACCACTCGGCGGGGCTTACCGATCTCGCCAGCGGGCGGGCAAACTATCCGAACGCCGAGCTCATCGTGCACGAGAACGAGCCGCGGCACTGGTTCGACGATGCGGCGATGGCCCGCGGCACCGAGCGCGAGCGCCGGCTCATGTTCCAGCAGGCGCGCGAGCAGACCGCGCCTTACCGCGACCGGATGCGGCTCTTCAAATCCGGCGAAATTCTCCCAGGAATTATCGCCATTCCGGCGCACGGGCACACGCCGGGTCACACCGCCTATCTGATCGAGTCGGGCGGCGAGCGGCTGCTGATCTGGGGGGACACCGTGCACATTCCCGAGGTGCAGGTTCCCCGCCCCGAGGTCGCCATGGTCGTCGACACCGATCCGGCAGCGGCCGTCGCGTCTCGGCGTCGGATCTTCGACATGGCAGCCAGCGAACGGCTGCTGGTCACGGGGATGCACCTTCACTTTCCGGGCTTCGGCCACCTCGCGCGCGACAACGGGCGCTATGCGTTCGTGCCAGAGGCGTGGCGCCAGTCGCTCTGAGGCGCGTCCTTGGCGCCGTCAAAGCTTCTCGGCGATGGCGGCGGCGTCCGCCTCGGGCTGCACGGCCCCGGCCGCCTCGCGCGGCAGCGCAGCGAGCGGCCTGAGGAAATGCCGTTCGAGATCGACCGTCGATCGCCGGCCGACGTGTTCGAGGCTGCGCGCAAGCCAGCGCCTCGCCTCCTCGCGTCCGGCGCCGTGCAGGAACTTAAGCAGGTCCTTGTCGGGACGCAGCTTGGAGTCGGCGGGCAATCCGCCCGTGTGGCGTCCGGCTTCGATCAGATGATAGCGATGCTCGGCGAGCCGCCGCTGTCGCGGCGGGCGGCGCGCGAAGAGCCCGCGCGGGCGGTCGTTCGTAGCGGCGACGATCTCCCGGATGTCGCGAAGGAGCGGCTGGGAGAACGTCACCCGGTTGATCTCGAGCGCGATTTCGCGCGCCGACCTTGGCAAACCGGGCTTCTCGACGGGGTTGAGGAGCACGAGCAGCGTATCGCCGACCGGGCTTTCCGCCGCCAACTGTACGAGCTCCGGATTGGCCGAGAAGCCGCCATCCCAGTAAGCGCGGCCGTCGATCTCCACGGCATGGTGCAGTGTCGGCAGGCAGGTCGACGCCAGGACGGCCTCGATGGTGAGCTCATGCCGCCGGAAGTGGCGCGCGCGACCCGTTGACACATCGGTGGCGGTGATCAGCAGCTCGATGCCGCCCGGCCGCTTCAGCGCCGTGAAGTCGATATGCGCGGCGATGAGCTTGCGCAGCGGGTCGAACCCGAGCGGATTGAACTCGTAGGGCGAAAAGAGGGAACCGATCTGTCCCACGGCCGATGAGCGGGCGAGGCCATAGAGGAACGGGTTGAACCGCAAAAGGTCGGTGACGCCCGCCTCCTGCACCGCCTCCCAGACCGCCCTGAGCTTCGCGCGCGCCCCGTCGCATCCTCCCTCGGCGAGCCCGGCGGCGAGCGCAACGGCGTTGACGGCGCCGGCGCTCGTACCGCTGATCCAGCCGAACTCGAGACCGGACTCCTCGAGCAGCCCGTCGAGAACGCCCCAGGTGAACGCTCCGTGCGCGCCGCCCCCCTGCAGCGCCAGGTTGATCCGCCGTCGCCGCTTCAGAAAGTCGAACACCGCTTTCCTTCCCTGCTTGCGACCGCCCCGTCCAGGCCGCCCGCCGCGCCACGGCGTCAGGGCCGCAACGGCGCAATGGGCACCACGATCGGGATGTTGTCGAATTGTCCAAGCCGCATGTGGACGCTGAACGCGCGGCTGATGCGTTCGGCGGAGAGGACCTCGGCCGTCGGCCCGGCCCCTTCGACGCGTCCCGAGTGCAAGAGCACGATGTCATGGCAGAATCGTGCCGCCATGGACAGGTCGTGCAGCGCGATGGCGATGGTGCGGCCTTCCATGGCGAGCTTCTGGAGGATCGCGAACAATTCGAGGGCATGGGCCGGATCGAGGCCGGCCGTCGGCTCGTCGGCGAGGATGACGGGCGCCTCCTGCGCGAGCGCCCGCGCAAAGAGCGCCCGGGCGCGCTCGCCACCGGAGACCTGGTCGATCGGCCGGTCGGCGATGGCGGCAAGGTCCATGGCGGCGAGTGCCGCGGCCACGGCCTCGCGATCCGCAGCGCCGACCGATGCGGCGGTCGAGCCATGCGGCAGCCGTCCGAGTGCCGCGACCGCCCGCACGCTGATGCCCCAGTGCACGATCCGGTCCTGCGGAAGATAGGCGATGCGCCGCCCTGCGAGGCGCCGGGCGATGTCGGCGAGAGGCTGGCCATCGAGCGTGACGGCTCCTTGCGAGGGCTTCAGCAGTCCCGCGAGCGTCTTGAGCAGCGTCGATTTGCCTGCCCCGTTATGCCCGATGAGGCCGGTGATACGCCCTTCGCCGAGCGCCACGCTGACCGATTCGAGCACCCGGCGCCCCTTGAGCTCGACGCTCACGGCTTGCGCTGCCAGCCTCATGTCGTAAGCTCCCTGCGCGCCTTGACGATGAGCCACAAAAACAGCGGCGTTCCGATCAGCGCTGTGAGCACGCCAAGGCGCAGCTCGCCGGCCGGTGTGAGCAGCCGCACGGCGATGTCGGCGGCCAACAGCAGGGTCGCACCGCCGAGGAGGCTTACGGTCAGCAGGCGCGACGGCTCCTCGCCGACGAAGGGGCGCAGCAGATGCGGCACGACGAGGCCGACGAAGCCGATGGTTCCGGCGATCGCGGTCGCCGAGCCGACTGCCAGTGCGGCTCCGATCACCGCCTGCAGCCTGAGGCGGGCCAGGTCGACGCCGAGGTTCTCCGCCGCCTCCTCGCCGAGCGAGAGCGCATCGAGGCTCCTGCCGAGGCCGGCGAGCAGCGCGATCCCGGCCACCATGAACGGTCCGGCCAGCGCGACGTGAACGAGGCTTCGATCGGCCAGCGACCCGAGCAGCCAGAAC
>CAYWBX010000391.1:0-4245 GCA_964456015.1 uncultured Hyphomicrobiaceae bacterium
CGCGCGCCATGCCGAACCGGCTCATCAGCGCCTGGGATGTGGTCGACGGCGGCCGCCGGATCGCCAACCGGCGGGTTCTCATCGACGCCGGGCCGGGAACGCCGGACGGCATGCGCTGCGACGTCGACGGCAACCTCTGGTGCGGCTGGGGGATGGGCGATCCCGAACTCGACGGGGTGCGCGTGTTCAACCGCGACGGCCGGCCGATCGGCCACATTGCGCTTCCCGAACGCTGCGCCAATGTCTGCTTCGGCGGCCTCAAGCGCAACCGGCTGTTCATGGCCGCCTCGACGTCGGTCTATGCCCTCTACGTGCAAACGCAGGGCGCGCCCGGCGGCTGATCGGGACGGTCAGCGGATGCCGATGGCCGATATGGCGGAACCACGCCGACAGCAGGAGCACAAGGAGACCATGGCCGAGACCGCATCCACCGCCCAAACGAGCGTCGCGGACCGGCTTGCCGCCGTCCGCCAGCGCATCGAGGCGGCCGCACGCCAGGTCGGCCGAGATCCCGCGTCCGTGACGCTGATCGCCGTCTCGAAGACGTCCGACGCCGAGGCCATCCGGCCGGTGCTCGCGGCCGGTCATCGCGTTTTCGGGGAGAACCGGGTGCAGGAGGCTAAGGCCAAATGGCCGGAGCTGCGCCGCGAGTTCGCCGGGGTCGAGCTGCACCTCATCGGCCCGCTGCAGTCCAACAAGGCGAAGGAGGCCGTCGCCCTTTTCGACGTGATCCACACCATCGACCGGCCGAAGATCGCGAGGGCGGTCGCCGACGAAATGAAGAAACAGGGCCGCCGGCTCGCGCTCTTCGTCGAGGTGAACACCGGCGAGGAGCCGCAGAAGGCCGGGGTTGCGCCGCGCGAGACCGCGGATTTCCTGCGCCACTGCCGACAGGATCTGGGCCTTCAGATCTCAGGCCTCATGTGCATCCCGCCGCAGGACGAGGAGCCGGCCGTGCATTTCGCATTTCTCGCCAAGCTCGCCAAGGAGAACGGCCTCGACAAGCTCAGCATGGGCATGAGCGCCGACTTCGAGGCGGCGGTTGAGCTCGGCGCCACGCACGTGCGGGTCGGCTCCGCGATCTTCGGCCCGCGCGGCTGACGGCGCCGATGCCGATCCGGCCCAGATCGTCCCGCCTGTCGGTTGCGATCGTCGCAGCGGCGTCGCCTGCCGCGGGGCCGCGGGATCCACCGGCCGGAGCCCGGGGCGTTTCGCGGCAATGGTGCGGACTTCCGGCGGGCGATCGCGTCTGCTAACGATGAAAATGGCGCTGATTCCTTTATTGGCTGATTTTGTGGCGATTTCCGCGTGCCCCGGCGAGCCGGTGGACGCCGTTTCGCTTTTCCGAACTGACGAAGGAGGCAGGCATGAAATCACGGCGATCCATGATCGAGCCTGAGATCGGCCTGACGTTCGACGACGTGCTGCTCATCCCCGGCGGGTCGGAGGTGTTGCCCGCCGAGACCGACGTCGCTTCGCGGGTGACGAAGGAGATCGCCGTCCGCATCCCGATCCTGTCCTCGGCCATGGACACGGTGACCGAGGGACGGCTTGCCATCGCCGTCGCCCAGTCGGGCGGCATCGGCGTCATCCATCGCAATCTCAATCCCGGGCAGCAGGCCGACCAGGTCGCCATGGTCAAGAAGTTCGAGTCCGGAATGGTGGTCAATCCGGTCACGATAAACCCCTCCGCGACCCTTGCCGATGCGCTCGAGCTGATGGCACGGCACAAAATTTCCGGCATCCCCGTGGTCGAGCCCGCACGAAACGGCGGCCGGGACGGCCGGCTCGTCGGGATCCTCACCAACCGCGACGTGCGCTTTGCGACCAACACCCGCCAACCGGTCTCGGAGCTGATGACCAAGGACCGGCTGATCACCGTCAAGGAGGGGGTCGACCGCGACGAAGCCAAGCGCCTCCTGCACCAGAACCGCATCGAGAAACTGATCGTCGTCGACGACGACTACCGCTGCATCGGCCTCATTACGGTAAAGGACATCGAGAAGGCGCAGCGCCACCCGAATGCCTGCAAGGACGAGCAGGGCCGCCTGCGCGTCGCCGCCGCGACGACGGTCGGCAACGACGGCCACGAACGCACCGAACGTCTGATCGCCGCCGGTTGCGATCTGATCGTGGTCGACACCGCCCACGGCCACTCGAAGCGAGTGATCGAGGCGGTGGCGCGCATCAAGCGGCTCTCGAACAGGACGCAGGTGCTTGCCGGCAACGTCGCGACGGCCGAGGCGACGAAGGCTCTGATCGATGCCGGCGCCGACGCCGTCAAGGTCGGCATCGGGCCGGGCTCGATCTGCACGACGCGCATCGTGGCCGGCGTCGGCGTGCCGCAGCTCACCGCAATCATGGATTGCGTCGATGAGGCGCAGAAGCGCGGCGTTCCCATCATCGCCGACGGCGGCATCCGCTATTCGGGCGACATCGCCAAGGCGCTGGCGGCGGGAGCCGCTTGCGTCATGGTCGGCTCGCTGCTTGCCGGCACGGACGAGAGCCCCGGCGAGACCTATCTGTTTCAGGGCCGCACGTACAAAGCGTACCGAGGCATGGGCTCGGTCGGCGCCATGGCGCGTGGCTCGGCCGACCGCTACTTCCAGCAGGAGGTGAAGGACGAGCTGAAGCTCGTGCCCGAGGGGATCGAGGGCCAGGTGCCCTATAAAGGGCCGGTCGGGCACGTGCTGCACCAGCTCGTCGGCGGGCTGCGCGCCGGCATGGGCTATGTCGGCGCCCGTAACCTCGAGGAACTGCGCGAGAAGGCCCGCTTCGTGCGCATCTCGCCGGCGGCGATCCGCGAGAGCCACACGCACGGCGTCCTCATTACGCGCGAGGCGCCGAACTACCCGGGCAACGGCTGAGATCTTAAGAATAAAGCGCGAAGCGCGGCCCGCAGCCCGAGCCCGTTCGGCAACAGGTCAAGAGTCATGACGCAACGCGACAACTGGGGCTGGCAGGCGCGCATCGGCATGTTCATCGTCGGCAACGAGGCTGTGCCCGAGGCCGAATGGTGGGCGATGGCGCCGCCGAACGTCTCAATCCATGCCGCCCGGGTGACGGCCCGCGCCCCGTGGGCGAAGTGGCGGGCGGATCGCTCCGGCGTCGACCTCGAGGACGATGTGGCGCGCGGCGCCCGGCAGTTCGCCGCGATGCGGCTTACGGCAGTGGTCACCGGCCACACGTCGAGCAGCGTGATCGGCGGCAAGGGTTGGGACGAGGCCACCGTCAACGCGTTGCGGGCGATTCTGGGAAGCACCGTCAAGGTGACGACCAACGGTCTTGATACAGTGGCGGCGCTTCGTGCCACGGCCGTGATGCGCCCGTTCCTGGTGCTGCCGCCCTGGTTCGGCGAGGCGGCGGTTGCGGCGGCCGAGAGATACTATGGCGATCACGGAGCAGCGCCCGCGGCGGTTCTGCGCGCCGATCCGGGGCGCAAGTGGCGGGACGTGCCTCCGGCCGAGCTTTATTCGCAAGGCATGGGCTTCGAGCAGGAAATCGAGCCGCTTTACGCCCAGATCCGTGCCGCCTGTCCCGCTTCCGCCGACGGCGTGCTGATCGCCGGCACGGGGCTTCGCTGCGTCGGCATCATCGATGCCCTTGAGCGTGATCTCGCCCGGCCGGTGATCACGGCCAACCAGGCGAGCCTCTGGAATTGCCTCAGGCTTTCCGGCGTACGGACTGAAATCGTGGGCTACGGCGCCCTCTTTCGCCGCTGATCGCCGCCTCCCCGTGCCGATCCGCTTCCCCGCCTTTGACAGCGGGCTGCGAATCCGTAATCCGGGGGCAGGGAAGGACGATGCGATGGGGCACGGCGCGACCTTCGAACTTGAGGCCAACGAGTATCAGCTCGGCCACGGTCCCGTCGCCGGCGTGGACGAGGCCGGACGCGGGCCCTGGGCCGGGCCTGTGGTTGCGGCTGCCGTCATCCTCGATCCCGCCAACATCCCGCCGAGCATCGCCGATTCGAAGGTGCTGCTGCCGGAGGAGCGCGAGGCGCTCTTCCCGCGGATCCTGAGCTCGGCGAAGGTCGGCATCGGCGTCGCCGATGTCGCCCGCATCGACCGGGACAACATTCTGAACGCGACGATGTGGGCGATGGCCGAGGCGGTGGCGAAGCTCGTCCCCCAGCCCCGCCTCGTGCTCGTCGACGGCAATCGCGCCCCGCGCCTTGGAATCGAAACGCGCACGATCGTGAAGGGCGACGGGCGCTGCCTCTCGATCGCGGCGGCCTCCATCGTC
>CAYWBX010000392.1:0-4230 GCA_964456015.1 uncultured Hyphomicrobiaceae bacterium
CGCTCCTTGCGACAACTCTCTGCATTGAGTTGCAGCCCGTCCCTGGCGTCAATTGCTGCCGTTGCCAGGGCGCGCCGCGTTCTGCTGCGGCACGCGCCGGGCCCGGCGCGGCGGGCGAAGGAGCGCGGCGCGCGCCGCCGGGCAGCGCCCGCATGACCGCAAGAGGCCCCAGTGACCCCAAGCCGCCCGCCCCTGCGCGAGTACCGAACCTTCGTCGCCGACAGCCGCCGCTGGGCCGGATTCCGCCCGCGCCCTGACGACATCGTCATCGCCACCTATCCGAAGTGCGGCACCACCTGGATGCAGCAGATCGTTAGTCTTCTGCTCACGCGCTCGCCCGAGCCGCGCGCCCTGCCCCACCAGGCCGCCTGGCTCGAGATGCGCACGATCGTCTCGCACGCGGAGGCGCTGGCCATGCTTGAGCGCGAGCCCTCGCCGCGCTCGATCAAGTGCCACATGCCCCTTGACGGCATTCCCGTGTTCGACGAGGTCAAGTATATCCACGTCGCGCGCGATGGCCGCGACGCCTGCATGAGCTACCACAATCACTGCATGGCCTTCACGCAGCAGGCGCTGGCCAATCAGGACCGTGCCGGTCTCGCTGACGAGACCATCGCGCGGCCGGTGCCGCGTCCCGATCCCGATCCGCGCCGATTCTTTTTGAGCTGGATCAATAAGGGTGTGCCGCCAGACGAGACCGATGGCGAGCCGTACCTTTCCTATTTCAACCTGGAGCGAACGTATTGGGAGGCGCGCCATTGGCCCAACATGCTTCTCGTTCACTACAACGATCTGAAAGCGGATCTCGCCGGCGAGATGCGTCGCGTTGCCGCTTTTCTGGGCATTGAGATCGACGCCCGGCTCTTCCCGTCGCTCGTTGCGGCCGCGAGCTTTGAAGCCATGAAGGACGCCGCCGACATCCTGCTCCCGCACGCCGGCCGAATCTGGGAAGGCGGCGCCCGGCGGTTTCTCTACAAGGGCACCAATCATCGCTGGCGCGAGGTACTGGAGCCGGCCGACGTTGCCCTCTACGAGGACAAGCTCTCCCGCTCGGTGCCCCCGGATTGCGCCCGCTGGCTGACGCATGGCCGATCGGGCGAGCCTGCGTGAGAGACCCGACAGCTCTGCGTGCCGCGAGGATCGGCTGCTTCGCTCGTCCGATCCCCGCTTGCGGGCCGGGCGGGGGGTGTGCGAAGGTCAACCCATCCCAATTTCAAACGAGCCAACTCAGGCGCTGAACGCAAGAGGCAACCACGCATGCGATTTGAGTCCCCGGATACGCTCGAGGCGGCATCGAAGCTGCTGGCGAGTGCCACAGGCGATGCAAGGGTTCTGGCCGGCGGCACCGATCTGCTGGTGCAGATGAAGTCAGAGATCGTCACCCCGTCGCTGATCGTCGACATCAAGCGGGTGCCTGAGACGCGGACCATCAAGGAGGAGGGCGGCGGCTTCCGCATCGGCGCCGCCGTGACCGGCGCCGAGCTCAAGGAGCATGCGGCGCTGAAGGCCGCCTGGCCGGGCGTCGTCGAGGCGGCAAATCTGATCGGCTCGACCCAGGTCCAGGGCCGCTGCTCGCTCGGCGGCAATCTGTGCAACGGCTCCCCCGCCGCCGACAGCGTCCCCGCCATGATCGCCGCCGGCGCCGTGGCGACGGTGGTGGGCCCGAACGGTCGGCGCGAGGTCAAGGTCGAGGATGTGATGATCGGCCCGCGCAAGCTGTCGCTGCAGAAGGGCGAAATCATCGCCTCGTTCTACTTGCCGCCGCGCCCGCCGCGGTCGGCGGACGCCTATCTGCGCTTCATCCCGCGCACCGAAATGGACATTGCCGTCGTCGGCTGCGGCGTCAACTTGACGCTCGATGCCTCCGGCACCTGCATCGCGGCGCGCGTCGGCCTCGGCGCCGTGGCGCCTCGCCCGCTCCTGGTCGAGGATGCGGCCAAGGCGCTGATCGGCACCAAGGTCGACGACGCGGCGCTCGCCAATCTTTCGGCTGCCGCGCGCGCCGCCTGCAAGCCGATCGACGACAAGCGCGGCACCATCGAGTTCCGCATCGACGTGGCGGGGGTTCTCGCCAAGCGTACAGCTCTCATCGCGCTCGAGCGCGCAAGGAAGAAATGACTATGGCGAAACATCACGTATCTGCAATCGTCAACAACGACCCCGTCGAGTTCCTGTGCGACACCGAGCAGACCCTGCTCGACTGCCTGCGCGACGAGCTCAACCTCACCGGCTCCAAGGAGGGCTGCGGTTCCGGCGACTGCGGCGCCTGCTCGGTGCTTCTTGACGGCCGGCTCGTCTGCTCCTGCCTTGTTCTCGGCGTCGAGGCTAATGGCAAGAACATCGAGACGATCGAAGGCATGGCGACGGGAGACAAGCTGCACCCCCTGCAGCAGAAGTTCCTTGAGCACGCGGCGCTTCAGTGCGGGATCTGCACGCCCGGCGTTCTCGTTGCCGCCAAGGCGCTGCTCGCCAAGAACCCCAACCCGACCGAGACGGAAACGCGTTACTGGCTGGCCGGCAACCTCTGCCGCTGCACCGGTTACGACAAGATCATCCGCGCCGTGCTCGACGCGGCCGCCGAGATGAGGAAGGGAGCCTGAGATCATGCAAGAGCGTGTGAAAGGTCCGAAGTACAATATCATCGGCACGCGCCCGATCCGTCCGGACGGCGTCGACAAGGTGACGGGTCGCGCCAAGTTCGGGGCCGATCACCGCGTCGCCGGCCAGCTCATCGGCAAGGTGCTGCGCTCGCCGCACCCCCATGCGCGCATCCGGTCGATCGACGTCTCGGCGGCCCTGAAGCTCCCTGGCGTCAAAGCCGTCGTCACGCGCGACGACTTCAAGGACCAGGCGTCCGAGTTCGTGCCTGCGGGCGAGATGCTGATCAACTACCGCGACGTCGTGCGCAACATCATGGCGCGCGAGAAGGCCCTCTTCGAGGGCCATCCCGTCGCCGCCGTTGCGGCCACCACGGATGCGATCGCGCGCGCGGCGCTGAAGCTCATAAAGGTCGATTACGAGATTCTGCCGCACGTCATCGATCCCGTTGAGGCCATGAAGCCGGACGCGCCGCTTCTCGACGAGGAAATGTTCACGGCCGGCGTGACGCCGCCGCCGACCAAGCCGTCCAATGTCGCCAAGCGCGTCGAGTTTACGCTCGGCGATGTCGATAAGGGCTTCAAGGACGCCGAGGTCGTCATCGAGCGCGAGTTCAACACCAAGCCCGTGCACCAGGGCTACATCGAGCCGCACGCCTGCGTGGCGTCCGTCTCCGAGGACGGAAGCGCCTAGCTCTGGACGACGACGCAGGGCCACTGGATCGTGCGCGCCCACTGCGCCCGCCTGCTCGGCTGGGACATCACCAAGCTGCGCGTCACCTCCTCGGAGATCGGCGGCGGTTTCGGCGGCAAGACGGTCGTCTATCTCGAGCCGGTCGCCCTCGCACTCTCCAAGAAGGCGCATCGTCCGGTGAAGATGGTGATGAGCCGCGAGGAGGTGTTCCGCGCCTCCGGACCGACGTCGGGCGCCAATGTCAGGGTCAAGATCGGCGCCAGAAAGGATGGCCGCATCGTCGCCGCCGAAGCGGTCCTCAAGTTCCAGGCCGGCTGCTTCCAGGGAAGCCCCGTGCAGCCCGCCTGCATGTGCGCGTTCGCTCCCTACGATCTCGAGAACGTGAAGGTCGTCGGCTACGACATCCTCTCGAACCGTCCCAAGGTCGCGGCCTATCGCGCGCCGGGCGGGCCGATCGCCGAGTATGCGGTCGAGAGCGTCGTTGACGAGCTCGCCGAAACGCTCAAGATCGACCCGATCGAGCTGCGCCTCAAGAACGCCGCCAAGGAAGGCACGAAGGCCGCCTACGGCCCGAAGTTCGGCCCCGTCGGCCTCATCCAGTGCCTCGAGGCGGCGAAAGAAAGCGCGCATTGGAAGGCGCCGCTCGGCAAGAACCAGGGCCGCGGTGTTGCCGCCGGCTTCTGGTTCAACATCGGCGGCGAGACGACGGTCAACCTCCAGCTCAACGAGGACGGCACCGTCACGCTCATGGCCGGTACGCCCGACATTGGCGGGCTCAGGGCTTCGCTTGCCATGATGGCGGCCGAGGAGCTGAAGATCCCCTACGAGAAGGTGCGTCCCATCATCGCGGACACCGCCTCGCTCGGCTACAACTTCCTCACCGGCGGCAGCCGCTCCACCTTCTCGAGCGGCATGGCGACCGTGGAGGCCGCGCGCGAG
>CAYWBX010000393.1:0-4227 GCA_964456015.1 uncultured Hyphomicrobiaceae bacterium
CTGATGGCCGGTCGCCGAGAGATCAACGATGGCAAGCCGCCGAAGCCCGAGCGCGAGCCCGGCGTCGACGTCGATCCACTCGCCGTCGTCATCCGGGCCACGGTGGCTGAGCGTCGCCGACATGCGACGCACGGTTGCGCGCAAGTCGTCCGGTTCCGCCCGGCCGCTGCGAGACCAGATCCCGGTCAGGCCGCACATGCGATCGCGCCCGGACCGTCGACGCGCCATCGGCAAGGCCGAGGCTTTTTCCCGGCGCCGCACTGCGTCCCGCCTCGGCCATTGGCGCACCGCTTGGCGCCCGCAAGGTTCGCCTTCGCGTGGCGGCAGCAGACCGCGCCATCGTGCGATGCGTGGCGTGGCCCGACGGTTTCCCTTGGCACGGACGGCCTCCCTTGCCCTGCGTTGCGTGCGCACGCGCCGTGCGCGGCCAGGCTGGCTTTAGACGGCAGCCGGTCGAAAAACAACGGCCGCCGGCCCTTACGGGCGGCGGCCAGGAGTCCCATTCCGGTCGATGCCGTCGCGGGTTGCCTTACTGCTTCGGGGCCGGCGCCTTGGGCGCCGCCGGAGCTGGCGCAGCCGGGGCCGCGGCTGGCGCCGCAGCTTTCGGAGCCGCCTTCTTGGCGGCCGGCGGCGTCGGCTTCTTCTGGCAGTGCGCCTTGCGCTTCTGGCCCGTCTTGGTGACCGTCTCCTTCACCCACATGCACTCGGCGTTGGCGAGGCAAGCCTGCTCCTGAATTCCGGCACAGGGGGACGGAGCCTTCTTGGCGGGCGTCGCCTTCTTTGCAGGCGCCTTCGGCGCCGGTTCGACCTTCTTCGCGTCCGCCTTCGGTGGCTCAGGCGCTTTTTGCTGCGCGGAGGCCACGCCACCGGTCAGCGCAAGTGCAAGAACTGCCACACACGCGCTCATCCCCCAACCTAAGCTCTTCATCACGGCAGTCATCTCCAATGGTTGATGCCTGTGTTCAGTATATCACTCGAGTTGAGGACAAAAACACGGCGCGCCGATGAATAGGTGTTCACAACTCGGGCCACGCGCTGAAATCGGTCTCCCCGCCGTGCTTGACGATGCGCTTTGGCAGTGCGGTTAGGCGGCCTCGCGCTTCGAGGCGGCGCGTTCACCGAAGCGCCTCGAGCAACAGTCGACCGCTTGTGTCCCGCCCCGTAATTTCAGCTTTCTTTCAATTTGCTGCATCCCGTTATCTCACAGCACTTCTGACGTCTCGCCGGCGGGTGTGCATGCTGCGAATATCCTCACTGACGCGGTTGGCACTCCAAAATCCGAGTTCCCGCGCAGACCGAGCGGCGAGCGTCGAGTTGCCGGCGCACTGCTGCACATTTGGCGAAACAAATGTGCGCGGCCGCTTCGTATCTCCTTGACGATGGCTCTACGAGGCGGGGCATCCCGATGCGCCTGGGCGGCGCGACGTCTCATTGCGCGGCGCCGACCCGGCTGCGACAGTCGCAGCAAAGCAAGCGTTCGCTCACCTTCCCCTGAACCGCGGCTTACGCTTTTCGAGGAACGCCCGCTGGCCCTCGCGGAAGTCCTCGCTCGCGAAGCAGGCATCGACAAGAGCATCGAGACGAGCGAGGTCGGGGTCTTCAGGATGCAGCGTGAGCTCGTCCACGGCGGCTTTGGCGGCGCGGATGGAGAGGGGCGCGTTGTCGGCGATCTCGCCCGCCAGGCGCTCGACCTCGGACCGAAGCCGTTCGGGCGCGACCACCGCATTGGCCAACCCCATGGCGTGCGCTTCCTCCGCCCTGTAGCGGCGCCCCGTGTAGAGCATCTCCTTGACCCGGGCAGCCGACATCACCGACAGCATCGGTCTGATCCATCGCGGGTTGTAGCCAAGCGACAGCTTCGCCGCGGGAACCGAGAAGACCGCATCGGTCGCGGCAATGCGAAAATCGCAACAGATCGCCAGCTCGCAAGCGCCGCCAAAGCAATAACCGCGCACCATGGCGATGGTTGGCTTGCTGCATCCGGCGAGGGCGACGTAGGCGGCGTGGTTGATCGCGTCGTACTCTCGCGCCGCCGCTCCCGTGCGGTTGGCGCCGAACTCGGTGATGTCGGCGCCGGCGGAGAACGCCCGGGTGCCTGCCCCGGTCACGACCACGACGCGGATTTCCTCGTTCCGGTCGGCTGCTGCGACGAGGGGCGGAATGGAGGCCCACATGTCGCGGGTCAAGGCGTTGAGCCGCGGCGGGTTGTCGATCGTGAGCCAGCAGATCGCTCCGTCAGTCTCGGAACGGATGGCGGCGTCGCCCGGGGTCATTGAATCCTCATTGCAGCATGCACAAGTCTGAACGGGAGGCCGGCTCGTTCCCTGTGAGCCGGCCTGGGGCCGCCCCAGAACGATGCTGAGTTTACCTCAATCGAACACTGAGCATTCAGCATTTGATTGACGCAGGCCGCCTGGCAATCTACCTGCAAGGCACGGAGCCCGGCCTTGGGTGCGCACCCCGTCGCGCGCGCGGCAAAGCTGCAAGGATACCGGAAGATGACCGCCACGAAGAAAGCGCCCTTCGGGCAACTCGAGACCCTCGATCCGATCTGGACGGAGATCCGCGCGGAAGCCGAGGACATCATGGCGACCGAGCGGGCGCTCGGTGGCTTCATCTATGCCACCGTGCTCTCGCACGAGCGGCTCGAGGATGCCGTGTGCCATCGGCTGGCGCAGCGGCTTAACCATGCCGACGTTGACGCCGGCCTGATCGGGCAGATGTTCCAGGATGTGCTCGCCCAGAAGCCCGAGCTCGGAACGGCTTTCCGCGCCGACCTCGCGGCGGTATTCGACCGCGATCCGGCCTGCCATCGCTACATCGAGCCGCTGCTCTACTTCAAAGGCTTCCACGCCCTCGTCACGCACCGCTTCGCGCATGAGCTTTGGAAGCAGAACCGGCGCGACTTCGCGCTTTACCTGCAGAGCCAGTCCTCGCGGATCTTCGCCGTCGACATCCATCCGGCGACGCGGATCGGCATGGGCATCATGCTCGATCACGGCACCGGAATCGTCATCGGCGAGACCGCCGTCGTCGGGGACAACTGCTCGATCCTTCAGAACGTGACGCTCGGCGGTAACGGCAAGGAGACCGGCGACCGGCATCCGAAGATCGGCAACAATGTCCTGCTCGCCGCGGGGGCGAAGGTGCTCGGCAACATCACTGTGGGCAACTGCTCCAAGGTTGCCGCCGGCTCGGTCGTCCTCAAGGATGTTCCGCCGAACAAGACCGTGGCCGGCGTTCCGGCGAAGATCGTCGGCGATTCCGGCTGCCCGGAGCCGGCGCGCGCCATGGATCAGCGCCTGTCGCCCGACGACTGCGGCTGTGATTGCTAGCGCATGCCTGGCGGCCGGCGCAGAACCAAGAGGGGGATGGCACTTGTCCAAGGTCAAAGCGGTCACGCCGGCCGAGCTCAAGCGGGTTGAGGCCTATCTGCGCCGGACCTTCGGCAGCAACAAGATCGAGGTTCGCGGACGGCAGAAGGCCGCGGATGCCGCGGAAGTCTACATCAACGGTGATTTTGCCGGTGTGGTCGCGAAGGACACCGAGGACGGGGAGTTGTGCTTCCAGTTCACGATGACCATCCTCGAGATCGACCTCGAATAGCGCGGCACTTCCCAATATCGGCAACTCTTTTCCGGACCCGGATCGAATGGCGCTCTACTCGCTCGACGGCCATGCCGTGCAGACCCCCGGAAAGGGACGCTATTTCGTCGCCCAGAATGCCACCGTGATCGGCCGCGTGACGATCGAAGAGGACGTCAGCATCTGGTACAACGCCGTCGTGCGCGCCGACAACGAGCCGATCCGGATCGGGGCCAGATCGAATGTCCAGGAGGGCGCGGTGCTGCACGTCGACCCCGGCTTTCCGCTGGAGGTCGGCGAAGACGTCATCGTCGGCCACATGGTGATGCTGCACGGCTGCAGCATCGGCAACGGCGTGCTGCTCGGGATCGGCGCGATCGTCCTCAACGGGGCGAAGGTCGGGGCCGGATCGCTGATCGGCGCCGGGGCCCTCATCCCGCAAGGCAAGGAGATTCCGCCCAACTCCCTCGTCATGGGCGCGCCCGGAAAGGTGATTCGCGAGGTCACCGACAAGGACCGAGAGCTCGTGATGTGGGGCATCGACGACTACATCAAGCGGTGGAAGCACTTTCAGACGGCGCTGGTGCCACAGCCCGAGTAACGCAAGCCCCTCGTCCGAATCCGGGATCGCGCCTGCGGCCG
>CAYWBX010000394.1:0-4221 GCA_964456015.1 uncultured Hyphomicrobiaceae bacterium
CGGCCGCCGCCGATCCGGCCATCAAGGCGGTGGTCATCGCTGCCAACGGTCCCGCCTTTTCGGCCGGGCACGACCTGAAGGAGCTGACCGCGCATCGCGCCGACGCCGACGGCGGCCGCGCCTATTACCGCACGGTTATGGATCGCTGCGCGGCGATGATGCTCGCCATCATGCGTTCGCCAAAGCCGGTGATTGCCGCCGTCGAGGGCATCGCCACCGCCGCCGGCTGCCAGCTCGTCGCAACGTGCGATCTCGCCGTCGCCGGGGCCGCCGCCCGCTTCGCGACGCCCGGCGTCAACATCGGGCTTTTTTGCTCAACGCCGATGGTGGCGCTCACGCGCAACCTCTCGCGCAAGCGCGCCATGGAGATGCTCTTGCTCGGCGAGATGCTCGAGGCGGCCGCCGCGGCCGACCATGGTCTCGTCAACCGCGTGGTGCCGGCGGGCGAGGCGCTCTCGGCGGCGCTCGCCATGGCCGCCGTGATCGCCGCGAAGTCTCCCGCCACTGTTGCCGTCGGCAAGGAGCTCTTCTATCGCCAGCTCGAAATGCCGGTCGCCGAGGCCTATGCCGAGGCGGCTCGCGTGATGGTCGAAAACATGCTCTTTCGCGATGCCGAGGAAGGCATCGGCGCCTTCATCGAGAAGCGCGCTCCGGTCTGGAAGGGCTGCTGAGCTGCAAATACGCGGCCGCTGTCGCTGAGCGCCGCTGCGGGAGACACGCATGGCCCTGCCGGTCAACCACGACGCCTACGACGACGCCTACATCGCGGAGATCCTCTCGTCCGTCCGCACCGTCGCCCTGATCGGCGGCTCCGCCAACATCAATCGGCCGAGCTTCTTCGTCATCAAGTACCTGCTCGCAAAGGGCTACGAGGTGCATCCCGTAAACCCGGGTCTTGCCGGCCAGGAGATCTTGGGCCGCCGTGTCTGGGCGAGCCTCGCCGAGGTGCCGCCGCCGGTCGACATGGTCGACATTTTCCGCAATTCCGAGGCGGCGCTCGCCATCACGCGCGAGGCCATCGCGCTCAAGGATCGGCTTGGCATCAAGGTCGTCTGGATGCAGCTCTCCGTCCGCAATGACTTGGCTGCAGCCGAGGCGGAGGCGGCCGGTCTCAAGGTGGTGATGAACCGCTGCCCGAAGATCGAGTACGGCCGCCTGTCGGGCGAGATAGGCTGGGCGGGCGTCAATCCCGGCGTCATCTCATCGCGCCGCCCGCTGCTCGGCCAGGGCCTGCAGAACCAGCGCCTGACCCGGCGCTGACGCAGCGGCGGCTCGCCCGCTCCGCCGCCGGCTCCTTTCTCCGCTGGCCGACAATCGGGACGCCGCGTGCCGTTCACGCCGCCTGCGCCATTCCCGCCTCGGCGGCCTCGAGCACCATCATCGCGCACTTTTCGCCGATCATGATCGACGGCGCGTTGGTGTTGCCGGAAGTGAGGGTCGGCATGATCGAGGCGTCGGCCACCCTGAGGCCGTGCACGCCGCGCACGCGCAGGCGGTCGTCGACCACCGCCATCGGATCGCCGTCCGGGCCCATCTTGCAGGTGCCGACCGGGTGGTAGGTCGTCTCCGCCGTCCGCATGACGAAATCCAGGAGCTCGTCGTCGGACTGCGCCGCCGGGCCGGGCGCGAACTCCTTGGCCCCGAGCCAGGCGAGCGCGGGTGCCGCCACCACCTTGCGCACGATGCGCATGCAGCCGACGACGCATGCCCGGTCGATCGGGTCCGACATGAAGTTGAACCGCACTGCCGGGTACTTCGCCGCGTCCGCCGAGGTGATGTGGATCGAGCCTTTGCTCTCTGGCCGCATCTGGTGGGTGATGATGGTGATGCCCGTCTCCTTGGCGAGCTTGAGGCTGTGCGACACCAGGAACGGCTGCACGGTGAGCATCGCGTCCGGGCTGTCCAGACCTTCGCGCGTCTTGAAGAAGGCGCGCATGGGCGAGGCCGGGAGCGCGAGGAACCCTTTCTGCGTGAAGATGTATTGCAGGCCCTGGCCGAGGCCCTGGAGGCCGCGCGCCCGCTCGTTGAAGGTGACGCCGTGGCGCTCGACCGTCCATTTCATGCGCGGCGCGTAGTGGTCGCGCAAGTTCTCGCCGACGCCGGGCAATGCCTGCACCACGTCGATTCCGACCGACTTGAGCCGCTCCGGCTGACCGATTCCTGAAAGCTCGAGGAGCTGCGGCGATCCGATGGCGCCCGTCGACACGATGACCTCGCGTTGGGCCGCCGCCTGGCGCACCTCGCTGCCGACCCGGTAGCGCACCCCAATGCACCGCTTGCCCTCGAACAGGAGCTTTTCCGCGTGCGCGCCCGTCTCGATGTCGAGGTTCTTCCTGGTCCGGATCGGATCGAGATAGCAGCGCGCCGTGCTCATGCGCTGCCCGCCCCGGATCGAGGCCTGCGTCATCGCGATGCCTTCCTGATCCGGTCCGTTGTAGTCCGGATTGCGCTTGATGCCGACGGATTCCGCCGCCGCAAAGAAACTGTCGTAGAGCCGTCCATGCTCGTGAATGTCGGAGACCTTGAGCAGCCCGTCGCGGCCGCGATATTCGCCGTCGCCGCCGGCGTAGCTCTCCATCCGCTTGAAAATCGGCAGCACGTCGCGATAGCTCCAGCCGCGGTTGCCGAGCTGTGCCCAGTGATCGAAGTCCTGCGGCTGGCCGCGCACCCAGACCATGCCGTTGATTGCCGAGGAGCCCCCCAGCATTTTGCCGCGCGGGATCGGAATGTTGCGGCCGTTGGTCGCCGGCTCCGGCTCGGACGCATAGAGCCAGTTGACCCCCGGACGGTTGATGAAGCGCGCAAAGCTGATCGGCACCCGGGAGAGCCAGTGCGTCTCGCGGCCCGCTTCGAGCAGCAGGACGCGGTACTTGCCGTTCTCGGTGAGCCGGTTGGCGAGCGCGGCACCGGCCGAGCCGGCGCCGACGACGATGTAGTCAACGGTGTGCGTGTACATGCGCGCTTCTGATCCCCGGGAATTGCGGGGCAGCTCTCTGACTGTGGCCGCCCCTTGCAGGATTGCCTACACTAGCCCCACCTTTGCGATGAGTTCCAGACGCCCTTGCGCGGCGCCGGACTGCCAGGAGCTTGCTGCATGACCGCGACCGCCACCTTTGAGCACCGCGTCAAGGCCTACAACGTCTCGCACGCCTCCGAGAACAAGATCCACGACGATGCGGTCGCAAAGAAGCTCGGCTTCTCCGGCGGGCTCGTCCCGGGCGTCGAGGTGTTCGCCTATGCCACCCATCCGGCCCTCTCCCGATGGGGCCGCGCCTGGCTCGAGCGCGGGCGCATGGAGGCGAAATTCGCCAAGCCCGTCTATGACGGCCGCATCGCCGTCGTCACCGCAAACGCGAACGATGACCGGCTCGACATCCTGGTCGAGAGTGAAGGCCAGACCTGCGCCACGGCGCGTGCATCGCTTCCCGCGTCCGCCCCGAGCGCCCCCGACGTATCGGCCTACCGGCAGGTCGCCCCGCCGCCGCAGTCAGGCCGCCCGCCGGCCGATGAGACGAGCCTCGCCGAAGGCCGCTGGCTCGGCACGGTTCCGGCTGTTCTGACCGCCGAGCGGCACGCCGAGTACCTCCGCGACGTTCGCGAAACCCATCGCCTCTATGCCGCAGAGGGCCTCGCCCATCCGGGCATCCTCTTGCGCCTGTGCAATTCGCTTCTGCGCGAGAATGTCGTGCTTGCGCCCTGGATTCATGTCGGCAGCGTCCTCCAAAACCTGACCGTCGCCCGCGTCGGCGAGGTACTTTCCGCGCGCGGACGCATCGTCGCGAATTACGAGCGCAAGGGACATCGCCTCGTCGACATCGACTGCCTCCTTCTCGCCGGCGAACGGCCGGTTGCGCACGTCCTTCACACCGCCATCTACCGGCTTCGCCACCTCGCCCAGGCATGACCGACCACACCCGCAGCATCCGCAGCAACGTGCTGACCGAAAGCCGCCTTCGCGATCTGGCGCGGCGACGTCTCGAGCCGGGGCCCACCGAGGCCGTCTTCGATCCGCGCTCTGGCCGCACGTGGGGACCGAGCGATTGGGACCTGAACCCGGAGATGATCGCCGACTTTGCGGTCATGGAGCCGGCCCGACCCGCCGCCGTTCTGGTTCCGATTGTCGCGCGCAGCGAGCTTACGGTGCTTTTCACGCTGCGCCCCGAGGGCATGAAGCAGCATTCCGGACAGATTTCCTTTCCCGGCGGCAAGGTCGAACCGGAC
>CAYWBX010000395.1:0-4205 GCA_964456015.1 uncultured Hyphomicrobiaceae bacterium
GATCCCGAGCAGCGCCCGTGCGGCACGCATCTGAGCGGCGGTAATCATGGCTGGATGATCAACTCTTCATCATGAGTCATGACTATAGATTGCTAATCCATCTTGACTTTGCCGACAAGCGCCAACGAAGGCGTCCGGGCCGGTTGTGGGGCGAGCGTGCTTTCGCGTGCCGTTGCGCGATGTCTGGCCGCAGGGGGTGAAGCTCTCGGACGATCGGGTGGCGGCGTTGCCTGCGGCCGCAGTCAGAGGGCCAATCTGCCATCAGGTCGGGCGCGGGCGTTCTTGCCGGCTTCGCATTGCGGACGCGATGTTGCTTTCAGCGCGGTCGGCGTCGGCTCTCCGGCGGGTTCGGGCGAGCGAGTTGGCCGGTCACCTGGGCGAGCGGTCGCAATCTCAGCACAGGGTGGTCGTGTCCTCTCATCCGACCGCATTGGGCCGCCGCTGGCCATGCGCATGAGCAACGTCCCTGAAAGGTACCGGCGCCCGCCGATGATGATCCGCGCCTGCGCCAGTGCGGTGAGCGATGTCAGTCGGCTGCGCCTTGGCGTATGTGTGCCGTCAGCTTGGCACGCCCTCCGGATTGCCCGAAACAGGTTCCTCAACTACCACACGCTCTTGCCGGAGGACGTCTATCCGGTTGCGAGAATGGAGACGTGTCGTGAACCAAACGCTGTCGCCGGGCACCGTGCGGGATGCAGCATCCGACTTGCTCGATGTCCATGCCCGTGCGCTCGCCGCCTCGGAAATGGTGCTCGCATCAGCGAAGGCGGGCGTCAGACGGAAACAGGCGGAGGTGGGGGATAACCCGGATCTGGCGCAGCATTCGCTGCACGGCCTGGCGTGGCTTGCAACCTATGTCGAGGCTTTGCGGCAGATGCTCGGATGGGCCCGTCGCATCGACGGCATGGGCAAGCTCGGCGAGATGGAGCTTCTCATCCTCGACATCGCTTTCGGTGAGTACCTTGCGCAGATCGCGGGCGGCATTCCGATGAGTCAGGGCGAGTTCGTCCGGCTGCAGCAACTCGGGGTGGCCGCAGACGCCGTGGTGCGGTTCTCGGCGACGGATGCTGTCGCGCAACTCATCGGCCGTGGAACGGCGGAGCCGGCGAAAGCCCGCCTCAGCGAGCTCATCCGGCAGATGCAGGGTGGAACAACCTTCGGCGAGACCGGGCTCGACGAGACCCACGCGGCCATGCGCGAGGAGATGCGCAAGTTCGTTGTCGAGCAGGTGTTGCCGCATGCCCATGACTGGCACACGAAGAACCACTACATTCCGCTCGACGTCATCAGGCAGATGGGGGAGATGGGCGTCTTCGGGCTGACGATCCCGGAAGCCTACGGAGGCCTCGGCCTGGGCAAGGAGGCGATGTGCGTCGTCTCGGAGGAACTGTCGCGCGGATACATCGGCGTCGGCTCGCTCGGGACCCGCTCGGAGATCGCCGGCGAGCTCATCCTGCAGAACGGAACGCAGAGCCAGAAAGACCGATATCTGCGCGCCATCGCGACAGGCGCTCTGCTGCCAACAGCCGTCTTCACGGAGCCCAACACGGGTTCGGACCTGGCATCGCTCAGGACCCGAGCCGAGCTCGTCGGGGATGTCTACAAGGTCTATGGCCAGAAGACATGGATCACGCATGCGGCGCGCACCGACCTGATGACGCTTCTCGTGCGCACCAACCCTCGCGAACCGGGCTACAAGGGCCTTTCGATGCTTCTCGCCGAGAAGCCACGCGGCGACGACGCCAATCCGTTTCCGGCGCCGGGCATGACGGGCGGCGAGATCGAGGTGCTCGGCTATCGCGGCATGAAGGAGTTCGACATTTCGTTCGACGGCTTCGAGGTGCCGGCAAGCCAGCTCCTCGGCGGCGTCGAGGGGCAAGGCTTCAAGCAGCTGATGGCGACCTTCGAGTCCGCCCGCATTCAGACGGCCGCCCGGGCCGTGGGCGTGGCGCAATCGGCGATGGATCTGGCGCTTGCCTATGCGCTCGACCGGCAGCAGTTCGGCAAGGCGATCTATGCCTTCCCGCGGGTTGCGAACAAGATCGTGATGATGGCCGTCGAAACGATGATCGCGAGACAGCTCACCTACTTTGCGGCGCGCGAGAAGGATCAGGGCCGGCGGTGCGATCTCGAGGCCGGGATGGCGAAGCTCTTGGCCGCGCGGGTCGCCTGGGCGGCGGCCGACAACGCGCTGCAGGTGCATGGCGGCAACGGCTTCGCCCTCGAGTATCCGATCAGCCGGGTGTTGCAGGACGCGCGCATCCTCAACATCTTCGAAGGCGCCGGCGAAATCCAGGCGCATGTCATCGCGCGACGGCTGCTCGAGGGCGCGAACTAGCGGGCAGTCCGCTGGCGCGCCATCGGCTGGCGCCGCGGCGCGGTTTCATTGTCTTGGTGCGATCGGCGTCGGGCGGTTGCGGGCGGGGCGTGTGACGGGGAAGGGCTCGGTCCCCGTCCGGTCCGCGAACGTCCCGGCAGTGGGGCCAGCGACTCTTCGTGCCGGTACGGTCCGCTCAGCCCTTGCGGCGCAGTTTGGCGAAGTCGGGCTTTCGCTTCTCGAGGAATGCCGCGAAAGCCTCCTTGGCCTCCGGCGAGCCCATCAGCTCGGCGAAGACGACGCGCTCCTCGTCGATGCGTTTGACGGCCTCCTCGGGGGTTGCGCCCTTGAGCAGTCTGCGGGCGGCCGCGAGCGCCGCCGGGGGTTTGGCCGCGAGCCGCTGGGCCGCCTTCATCGCCTCGGCTTCGAGCGACGCCGCCGGGACGATCCTGTTGACGAAGCCGGCGCGAAAAGCGTCCTCCGCCGAATAAGGCTCGCCCAGGCAGAGCAGCTCGAAGGCGCGCTGGTAGCCCATCACGCGCGGGGCGGTGAGGCTCGAGGCTGCCTCCATGACGAGACCGAGGTCGAGAAACGGGGTGCGAAAGCTCGCCTGCGGGCTCGCATAGACGAGATCGCAATGAAACAGCATTGTGACGCCGACGCCGATGGCGAGGCCGTCGACGGCGGCGACGATGGGCTTCTGCACGAGCGGAAGGGTCCCGATGAGGCTCGACGCGCCGCCCGCGCGGTTGAGATCCGTGGCGCGGCTTGCGAACTCCGAGATGTCGTTGCCGGCGGAGAAGACTCCGGCGGTCCCGGTAATCATGTGTGCGGCGATGTCGGCATCGGCATCGCCGTCTTTCAGCGCCGCGGTCATGGCATCGTACATGGCGCGGGTCAGGGCGTTCTTCTTGTCCGGCCGATGGATGCGGATGAGTTGCACCGCGCCTTCGCGGGTGATCTGGACTTCAGGGATCATCGTGGCCTCTCCAATGTGGCGCTGGGTTCCCGCAACGTGCTCGCATTCGGTCTCATGTGCCGGCGCCTGCGACGCAATCCTGGCGGGTGTCGCGGGGGCAGAGCAGGCGTCAGGCGCACGGCTCAGCCGGCCAGGACCTCCGGCTCGAGGGCGAGGGTCGAAGCCGTACCCGCGACGACCGAGGCTTTGAGGCCCGAGGCGAGAACCGCATGGTTCTCGGCGAAGTAGCGGGCGAGCGCGATCCGCGCCGTATCGGCGGCGGGCAGGGCACCTCCCGAGCGCGCAATCGCCAGGGCTCCGCGCGCGAGATAGGTCCCGCCGGCGGCGAGCCCGAACAAGCGCAGATAGGGCTGGGCGCCGGCGAGCGCCGCCTCATGATTCGCCTGCAAAGCCGTTCCGAGCCAGCGGGTTGCCTCGGCGAGCGCGGCCACCGCCTCGGCGAGCCGTTCGCCCATGGCGCCGAACTCAGGCCGGTTCGATGCGCGCACGTCTTCGGCCGTTCGCTGGAGCTCGGCAAGGTAGGCCTCGATGGTGCTACCGCCTTCAAGCGGCACCTTGCGCGTCACGAGGTCGATCGCCTGGATGCCGTTGGTGCCTTCATAAATCGGCAGGATGCGGGCGTCGCGATAATGCTGAGCAGCGCCCGTTTCCTCGATGAAGCCCATGCCGCCGTGGATCTGCACCCCGAGCGAGGCGACCTCGCAGCCGATGTCGGTCGAGAATGCCTTGGCGACCGGAGTGAGCAACGCCGCGCGATGGGCGGCGATCTGGCGCTCCTGCTCGTCGCCGGCGCGGTGCGCGATGTCGATCTCGGCCGCGGTGACGAGGCAGATCGCACGCGCCGCCTGCATCTGCGCCTTCATCGTCAGCAGCATGCGCTTGACGTCGGGGTGGGCGACGATCGGCACC
>CAYWBX010000396.1:0-3470 GCA_964456015.1 uncultured Hyphomicrobiaceae bacterium
TCCATTTCGCGCAGCAGCGCGTTCATCTCCTCCGGCTTGAGACGGCGGCCCGCGCGCACCGAGCCGTGGCAGGCCATGGTGGCGGCGACATGCATGAGACGGCGTTCCAGCGGCAGCGCCTCGTCCCATTCGGCGGCATGCTCGGCAAGATCGCGGGTGAGAGCGGCGGCGTCGATCTCTCCCAGCATGGCAGGCGTCTCGCGCACCGCCACCGCACCTGGACCGAACGGCTCGATCAAAAGACCGAAGCGCTGCAATTCGTCGGCGCGGGCGAGCAGACGCTCCACGTCGGCTTCGCCGAGTTCGACGATCTCCGGAATCAGCAGGATCTGGCGCGTAATCCCGCTTTGGCCGAGCGCGGCCTTCATGCGCTCGTACACCAGGCGCTCGTGGGCGGCGTGCTGATCGACGATGACAAGCCCATCGCGCGTCTGCGCCACGATATAGGTGTCGTGCACCTGCGCGCGGGCGGCGCCGAGCGGCCGGTCGAGCAGGTCGGGCGCAGGCTCGGTCAACTCGACGTGGGCGGCGGCTGCGGCACTGCCAACATCGAAGGCCGTCTGCGCTGCTTCGGCGAAGCCCGTGTTGGGCGCACTCCATGCGGCAACGGCGCCGCGCGGCGGCAAGGGCCGCGACGGCGAGCGGCGCCAGTCGAAAGGACCGCGCCCCTCTCCCATCCTCCCCCCGCTTGCGGGGGAGGGCAGGGTGGGGGTCCGCCGGAACGCCGCGATCGTAGCGCCGCCGGCGGTGGTCGCCGTGCGCTGGGTGTCGCGGAGTAGCGCGTCTTTCAGCGCATGCAGCAACAGCGCGCGCACAAGGCCGGCATCGCGGAAGCGCACCTCGGTCTTGGCGGGATGGACGTTGACGTCGACCTCGCGCGGCGGCAGCGTCACAAAAAGCGCAACCAACGGATGGCGATCGCGCGGCAGATAATCGGCATAGGCTGCGCGCACCACGCCAATCAGGAGCTTGTCGCGCACGGGCCGCCCGTTGACGAAGAGATATTGCCCGAGCGTGTTGGCGCGCGTCAGCGTCGGCAGCCCGGCATAGCCCTCAACGGTGACGCCCTCGCGCTCAGCGCGGACCTCGACCGCGTTGGTGCGGAACTCGGCGCCCAGGACATCGGCGAGGCGGGCGAGACGTCCGGCCGCCCCCGGCAGCGCCGCCGCCCAGGTGACGGGGGCGCGCTCCTCGCCGGCGAGCGTGAAGGCCACCTCCGGGCGGCTCATGGCAAGCCGCCGCGCGACCTCGCGCACCGCTTCCGCCTCGCTGCGGTCGCTCTTGAGAAATTTGAGCCGCGCCGGCGTGGCATAGAAAAGGTCACGCACCTCGACGCGCGTGCCTTCGCCAAGTGCCGCGGGTTTCACCTCTGACTTGATGCCGCCGTCGACCGTAATCGTCCAGGCGTGCGGCTCGCCGGCGTGGCGGGTCGTGATCGACAGGCGTGCGACGGCACCGATCGAGGGCAGCGCCTCGCCGCGAAAACCGAGAGTGCGGATTTGCAACAGATCATCGCCGTCGAGCTTGGACGTTGCGTGGCGTTCGACCGCAAGCGCAAGGTCGGCGCGCGTCATCCCCGCGCCATCGTCACTGACGCGGATCAGGCGGCGGCCGCCGCCGTCGGTTACAATCTCGATTCGGCTCGCCTCCGCATCAAGCGCGTTCTCGACGAGTTCTTTCACCACGCTCGCCGGCCGCTCGACCACCTCTCCCGCGGCGATGCGGTTGACGACGGTCTCGGGCAGTTGGCGGACGGGCATTCATGCACCTGATTCGGTCAAGCTTTGAATCTACTTGTGCGAAGCGGGCGGGGCGAGGCCAGGCAATGAACTGCCCCCGCTATTCAGGGGCGGGTGTGCCCCGGCGCAAAGCCTTGATGCGGGCGCGGCGTTTCTTGGTCTCTATGCGGCGCTCCTTTGCGGCTTTGGTCGGTTTGGTGGGGCGGCGCGGTTTGGGCCGCACCGCCGCCTGGCGGATGAGGCGGATGAGCCGCTCGCGCGCCTGTGCCCGGTTGCGCTCCTGCGTGCGGTGTTCCTGCGCAATGATCACCAGTACCCCGTTGCGCGTCAGCCTGCGGCCGGCGAGCCTGCTGAAGGGCGAAGGCACGTGTAGCTTCGCTGTCAATCGCCGAGAGAACCCCGAGGCGGAGGTCCCGAAAATGCTGGCCGAGGGGAAGCCGCTCAAAGGCGCCGTGGATCATTACGTGCCCGTGCTGGCCGTCAAGGGCGAGAGCGGAAAGCTGCTGGCCGTGCTCTTCGGATACGCCTGCCATCCGACGACGCTCTCGTTCAACACCTGGTGCGGCGACTATCCCGGATTCGCGCAGGTCAATCTGGAGGCGAACCACCCGGGCACGACCGCCATGTTCTTCAACGCCTGCGGCGGTGATCAGAATCCCATACCGCGCCGGAAGGTCAAGCTTTGCGAGCGATACGGCAAGATGCTCTCCGACGCCGTCGAGAAGGTGCTCGCCGAGCGCATGCAGCCGGTTTCAAGCGGGCTAGGCACGGCCTACGAACTGATCGAACTGGCGTTCGACGAGCTGGTGACCCGCGAGAAGCTGCTGCCCATCGCCAACGGCCGCAGCCCACTGCACGCGCGATGGGCCAACCGCATGCTCAAGAAGATCGAGGAAGGAGTCACATTCCCGACCTCGTATCCGTATCCGGTTCAGGCGTGGCAGATCGGCAACGAGCTGCTGCTGATCGGGATCGGCGGCGAGGCGGTGGTGGATTACTCGCTGCGATTCAAACGCGAGTTCGGCCCGGCGACCTGGGTTTGCGGCTACGCCAACTACATGGCGGCCTACATTCCGTCGCGCCGAGTCTGGGAGGAGGGCGGCTATGAGGGCGGCCCGCACCTGGACGAGTACGGCCACCCCGCTTGGCGCTGGGCCGGCGACGTCCAGGACCGCATTGCCGCCGCAGTGAACCGTGTCGTGCAGGAGGCGAAGAGAAAAAGCAGACAACCATGACGGCCGGCCAGCATTGTTTTCGCCAGAAACCGATCACGGTCGCGATCCGAGAGCACGGGCGCAGACTCTTCGCAAGACCGCACCTCCTCTTCCGGGATGACGACCGCCTTCCGGATGCGGACCTACCTCTCGCTCATTGGTTCGATGATCACCGTGGCGTTTGCAAACGCCTCCATCAAAGACACTCTCGCAGACTGCGTTGCGTGTGACGCCGATGTGCCTGCCAGCAATTCGATAAAAAAGTGGACCAAGCGGCGCTCATTTCGTTCTGCCCTTGCCCTGCCGAAACACCTCCTCCGGCACTAGCGACAGCACCGGCGGAAGCTTGGGATCGAGCCGAATCGTGCTGTCCTCCAGCACTCCCGTGTCGGCGCGCGCCAGTTCCAGCGACCAGACTGCGTCGGAGGCGTCGGCAACCGGAATTTTCAAGTCGACCTTCTCCTTCTCCGTCGTCTGTGCGGTGGCGACCTGCCGGCCGTCGGGTGCGAAGACGTTC
>CAYWBX010000396.1:3480-4202 GCA_964456015.1 uncultured Hyphomicrobiaceae bacterium
GTTCAGACGCACCGTCTCCGCTCCGCTCCCTGCCACACTGAGCGAGAACTCTTTCAGCCCCGCGGGCACGTGGAAGTAGAGCCGCTTGGCGCCGAAAATCGTGTGGAGTGGCTGCCCCGCGTAAAGCCCTACGGGGACGTTGGATCGCGCGATGGACCAGGCGGCGCCGCCGGCCGAGGCGCCCAACAGATACAGCCCATCCCGATCCGGCGTGAACTTGACCGTGGCCGCCTGCTCCTGCGGCGTTTTCAGCGATGCGACCTTCTGCAACGACGGGTCGCGAACCTCCCAGACCAACAGCGGCGGACTCTGCCCGACCCGCGAAGCCTTGAGTTCCACCTCGACCGGCCTCTGCGCTTTGCACGCCAAGAGCACCAGGTTTTCGTGGCGGACCCGGACCGTCGGGTAGTCCGTCCGTCCGGCCTTCTCCGGCGCCACCAGCGCGGGGCGCTCGGCCGAGTGAAACACGGCGAGATCCCAGTTCTCGGGCGTCTCGCGCGGCTCTTGCCATGCCTGCCAGTTGCCCGCCGCAATAGCCCGGTTCGCCCAGGTGAACCACTTCCAGTAATCGGCGTGATCCTGCTTCGTATAGGTAGGCCCTTCGTAGAAGATCCAGTAGCCGCCGGTGGTTTCCGAGATCATCATCGCGTTCTTGCCGGAGAACTCAGGGTCGGCGCCGCGGACCGCCGGGTCGATGCCGCCGGCATAGATGAACGGGATGC
>CAYWBX010000397.1:0-4201 GCA_964456015.1 uncultured Hyphomicrobiaceae bacterium
GAAACGGCTACGACGGTTTTGTGCTCAATTGAGCCGGGGCGGGTGCGTCACTTCGATCCACCCCGGCAGGGGTCAGCCGCAGCAGAGGGGTCCGGCAACGTGCGTGCATGGCAAATCGTATCGAGCGACGGGATCGATGCACTTCGTCTGGCGGAGGTGGCGGCGACATCGCCCGGACCTGGCGAGGTTCGCGTTCGGGTACGTGCGAACGCGATCAATTACCGGGACCTCAATACCATCCGTGATCCGGTCTCGCGCAAATTGCCCTATCCGCGCGTGCCGAATTCGGATGCTGCGGGCGACGTCATCGCCGTAGGGGCGGGGGTGACGGCTATCAAGGTCGGAGACCGGGTTGCGTCATGCTTTTTCCAACGGTGGCTGGACGGCGCCTGCTCGGCCGAAGCCATGGCAAGCGCGCTCGGCGGCGCCGAAGACGGTGTCCTGGCGGAAGAGGTGACGCTGTCAGCGGACGGTGTGGTGCCCGTTCCCGCTCATCTCTCCTATGCGGAAGCGGCGACACTGCCCTGTGCGGCGCTGACGGCGTGGCATGCGCTCGTCGAGTGCGCGCGCCTCAAGGCCGGGGACACCGTTCTGCTGCTCGGGACCGGAGGCGTCTCGATCTTTGCGCTGCAGTTCGCGCGGCTGCACGGGGCGCGAACCATCATCACGTCCTCGAGCGACGAGAAGCTTGCGCGCGCCCGCGAGCTCGGTGCGAGCGAGACGATCAACTACCGCAGCCATCCCGACTGGGAGCGGGAGGTTCTGAGGCTCACGGAGGGGCGCGGCGTCGATGTCACCGTCGAGGTCGGCGGAGCGGGAACGCTGCCGCGCTCAATTGCGGCCACGCGCATCGCCGGGACGATCGCGCTCATCGGCGTTCTGACCGGCGGCCAGATCGATCCTGCGACGTTCATGCGGAAGTCGATCCGGATGCAGGGCATCTATGTTGGCTCTCGAAGGATGTTCCTTGATATGAATCGGGCCATATCCGCCAATCGAATGAAGCCGGTTATCGACCGGACATTTGCATTTTCCGATGCCAAGGAGGCCTATCGCGCCATGCTGGCGGCGGGCCACTTCGGCAAGCTTGTGATCGAGCTCTGATCAGCGCGAGACGGCGCAGCGTCGGACCTCAGGCGGTACGCCAGCCGCTAAGCGTCCGTGATCACGAGGTTCAGAGCCTCGTCGACGCGGGCTGTCTGGTCGGGAAGCAGGAGAGTGGTCGCGTCCATCTGCTCGATGACCGATGGGCCGCGCACGACATGGCCAGGCTGAAGTCTGTCGCGGTCGTAGACGGGACAGAGGACGCTGCGGCCGATCTCGCCGAGCCATACCTCGCGCTCGCCTGTCCTTGCGGCGTGAACCTGTTCGACCATCGCGGGATGTCTTTGAAACTCCGTCGCCCGGATCATGCCGATTGCCTCCACCCGAAACGTAATCATCTGGATGGGTTCGCTTTCGGCGACATAGCCGTAAAGTCGCTGATGAGCGGCGGCGAAATCCGACCGAATCTGCTCCTTCGCCGCAGTCGTGAGATCGCCGTCAGCGATCGCGACCGTCAGCTCGTAATTCTGCCCGGCATAGCGCAGATCGACCGAGCGCCGGAGGTGGCGGCACTCAGGCGGCAGGCTCTCGGTCTCGAACCATCGCGACGCCTGCTTCTCCAGATCCCGAAACGTCGATTCGATTTCGTCGACCGAAGCCGTATCGAGCATCAGAATGCGCGTGCGAGAGAACGTCGTCTTGAGATCGGAGAGAAGCAGGCCGAGCGCGCAAAGAATCCCGGGATTGCGGGGAACCAGTATCCGGGGAATGTCGAGTTCGCGAGCAAGGCGGCCAGCGTGGAGCGGGCCGGCGCCGCCGAAGGCGACCAGCGTGTAGTCGCGCGGATCGTGGCCACGCTGAACGGAGATGAGCCGGATGGCCTTGGCCATATTGGCGGTGACGACGCTCACGATCCCCTGCGCGGTGGCGGTCGAGTCGAGACCGAGCCGGGATGCCAACCTGTCCACGGCGCGCACCGCTTGCGCCCGATCAATGGGCATGCGGCCCGCCAGCAGATGCGTCGGATTGAGGGTCTGAAGCGCGACGTTGGCGTCGGTGACTGTCGGCTCCTCGTTGCCAAGACCGTAGCAGGCGGGGCCCGGGACACTGCCGGCACTGCGCGGGCCCACCTTCAAGTGACCGCCGGCATCGAGATAGGCGATCGAGCCGCCGCCGGCCCCAACCGTATGAATATCGAGGGCGGGCGTCTTGAGCGGATAGCCATGGACCTCGAGTTCAGAAGCCAGTGTCGGTCGGCCATCCTGGATCAGCGCGACATCGGTCGACGTGCCACCCATGTCAAAGGTAATGAGATTCCGGAAGCCGGCGAATTCGCCAACCTTGAGCGCGCCGACGACGCCGGTGGCTGGGCCGGAAAGCACGGTCCGCACGGCCTGGCGCTCAGCGGTCGCAAATGACATCACGCCGCCGTTCGATTGCGTGATGTGGCGGGGTCCGCGAACGCCCGCGGCATCGAGGCGGGTCGCGAGCCGGGCTACGTAACGGGAAAGAATTGGCCCGAGATAGGCGTTAACGACGGTCGTCGAGAATCGCTCGTACTCGCGAAATTCCGGCGCGACGAGGTGCGAAGCCGTGACGAATGCCTCCGGCAGCTCCTCCTCGACGATGTTTTTCGCGCGAGCCTCGTGAATTGGATCGACGTACGAATAGAGAAAGCAGATGGCCACTGCTTCGACGCCGGCAGCCTTCAGCGAACGCGCGGCGGCTCGCACCGCCGCTTCGTCGAGCGGTGTCTCGACACGCCCATCGAACTTCATGCGCTCGGCAACCTCGAGACGCAGATCGCGCGGTACGAGGCAAGGCGGTTTGTCGCACTGCAGGTCGTAGAGATGGGGACGACGCTGCCTCCCGATCTCAAGCAGATCGCGGAATCCAGCCGTCGTAATGAGGCCGGTGCGCACGCCGCGATGCTGGATGAGGGCATTCGTGGCAACGGTCGTTCCGTGGCCGAAGTAGACTGCGTCGGTGGGACGTGCCGAGGCAGCCTGGGCCAGTCCTTCGATCAGCCCATCTGCGATGGCGCGAGACGGGTCGTCCGGGCTCGAGGGAACCTTCCAGACGCGGATTGCGCCTGTGGCCGCGTTCATGAGGCAGATGTCGGTGAAGGTTCCACCGGAATCCACGCCCACTCGCCATTCAGTCATTGGCCGTCATCTCCCGGTGACGACCGTCAGATGCGGCTCACCGTATTCGTGCAGCTTGTCTTGCGCCGCCGATAGAGCGTGCTCTGCTCCAGTAATGTCAAGGCTCACAAACTCTCCAAGGGGAGGAGGAGCAATGTGCTCGCTCGTCGAACCGTCTGGAAGCCCGAGAAGGGCGCGGACTCGCGGCGCGCTTCGCCTCATATGTTGAGTATGGAGCGGGCGACCGCTGGCACGCGCGAGCAGCGGGAGGTCGGCAAACGGCAGCAGCGCCTGCGATCTGCCAAGTTGATCTGGTCATTTTCTGCCGAGCAGACCATAAGCTACCCGTCAGGCGAATCCATCGCGAGCGATCCCATGAGCACTCCGCGAATTGCGCTGCACTCGGGCGACCTGCCGTCAGGTCTGTCGTTCGGGCCAGCCGTAGCCGTTGACACCGAGACCCTGGGGCTTAGGCCGCATCGTGATCGCCTCTGCTTGGTGCAGCTGTCTGCAGGGACCGGCGAAGCGCACATCGTACAATTTGACCGGGGCAGCTATTCCGCGCCCAATCTCAAGGCGCTTCTTGAAAATTCTAACATATTGAAAATATTTCATTATGCCAGATTCGACGTGGCCGTGCTGCAAGCCTATCTCAAGGCCAACGTCGGGCCGATCTGGTGCACGAAGATCGCGTCGAAGCTGGCCCGGACATATACGGATCGTCACGGGCTCAAAGATCTGTGCGCCGAGCTGCTTGGCTTGGAGCTTTCGAAACAGCAGCAAAGCTCGGACTGGGCGGCCGCGACACTGAGCCCTCAGCAACTGGCCTACGCCGCAGCGGACGTCCTGCATCTGCACGAGATCAAACGTCGCCTCGAAGCCATGCTGGTCCGAGACGGACGGTTGGATCTGGCCGAGGCCTGCTTCCGGTTTCTGCCGGTTCGAGCCCGTCTGGACCTCGCGGGTTTCGAGGATAGTGACATTTTCTCGCACTGACCGTGCCTTTGCCTCCG
>CAYWBX010000398.1:0-4194 GCA_964456015.1 uncultured Hyphomicrobiaceae bacterium
GGATCGCTTCTCGAACTCCTTCAGGCGCGACGAGTCGCAGGCGAGCCGGTTGCTCGGTAACGGCGGCGAGCAGTCTCGTTCGTGCCTCGCTCTGCAGGCTGGTCAGGTAGGACGACAGTGCTTGCAGCTCGCTCTCGCTCAACCCGCGCGCCAGCTTTCGCAGCGGTCCCTCGTCGAGCTCAAGGAGCGGCTCCCTGACCGAGCCTTTCAGGCCGGCGAGACGTGCGATCGCAAGGCGGTCGTCGAGACTCAACAGCCTTACAAGCGCCGCCTTGGTAAACTCCTCCGGACCATTGCGCCGGTAGAGCTCGTGCTCGATCACCCTGGCCAGTGAGTCGCCCGCCAGGGCCTGCCATCGCAGCGCCGCCTCGAGCGACCGCACTTCCCGGGCAATCTGGAACGCCGGCGCCGGCAACCGCTCCACAGCCTCATAGAGCGTGCCGTTCTCAAGACGCTTCAAGAGCGCCGGCTCACCCTCGCTGGCCAGCACGAGTCCCACGGTCTCATCCAGCCGTGCGAGATTTTGCGGCCGCACGGTGTCGACGAACTGCTTGAAGCGATCATTCCTGTCCGCGATTTCCACCACCCTTGCGTGCGCCCGGCGGAACTCCCGCCATATTTCGACTACCCGGTCAGCGGTCTTGGCGCTGATATCCCGCGTCTGCTCACCGATCTGCTCGGCAATCCCCTTTGCCAACTCGTCCTGCACCTTGTCGCGGGTCGCCGGCGACTTCATCTCTGACGCGATGATTGGCAGCACGCCGTGACGAAGCTCCCAAAGATCCTTTGCGACGAGAACGACGCCGACCCCCCCTGCGACAACGGCAACCAGACGGCCGAGAACGGCTCCGACGATGCGATGTCCTATCTGGGACGCGAGAGTCGCCAGTTGCCGTCGGACGACGAGAATGACGGCGCCGGCGATACCCTCGCGTCCTTCGGCGATGATCTGTCGCGCTGTCACCGACGCCGCCGTCCTTGCCGGATCGAGCGTGAACTCGCGCTCGACATCGCGCGCGACGATCCCGGCGATGGTCGCGCCATATCTCGGCCCCAGGAAAGCCTGTAAACACTGAATGGCCGGCTCGGCTGAATCGGCCGTCGCCAGTTCGATGCGCTTTCCGACCTCGCGCCCGACACCATTCGCGATCTCCTCGACGGCGCGCCTGATGTCATCCGATCGGTAGACGCGCTCAGCCGCCGCCGTTGCGAGCTGTTGAGCCGTCTCCTTGGATGCCAGCGACGTCAGAAGGTCCGTCCAACTGGTCTCGGTGCGCAATTCGTCGACAACCGCATCGACACGCCGGTTCATAACGTCATCGAACCCGCCCTTCCGCCATTCGTCGACCACAACGGCTCGATAATCGACACCCTGAAGTCCCCGCTTGAGCCCCCCGCCGGTCACCGCTTCTATGGCCCGTCGAAATCCGGCCTCGTCACGGCCCTGACAGGCCTCGTACTCCGCGCGCGTCAGCATCGGCGCGGAAGTCTGAGCCAGCGCCAGTCGATCCTGGGGACCGATGAGGACTCCAAAGGCGGCGAGACCCGCAATCAGCCGGCGGCCGAGCTTCCGACGCACGAGAGGCACCTGGTTGGTCACCATCCGCAAATCCGCCTTTGATCCGCCCCCAAGTGTGCGCCGACCAACGGCGCGTCGTCTCGCATCCGTCTTCATCTCAAACCATGGCGTCGCCATGATGGCGCGACCAACGCCGCAACGCCGGTCGCGCGATCCGACCGTTTCCCGCCACGGCTCCATCACCCCCCGCTGCAGAACATTGCGTCGGCCGACTGGCCGGAAGCCTTTGAGGAAGTGGCACCGCGAGCCGGTACGAGGACCTTAATAAGGTTGCGCGCGACCGCCACCCTGCCCATCGGGACGACGAGTTCCTTGCGTGCTTCAACGACAACCAGCCCGGCAAAGCCGGGTGAGACTCTGCCGCCCATCCGCTCGATTGTCATCGCCGACCGCAAAATCAATCGTCGCTCGAGCGGTGGCATATGGAGAGCGGTGCCGACATCGACCGGCGTCAGCATGGCGTCGGTCAGCAGACGTCGGATCTGACCGGTACTGAATGGCTGCCCGGCACCAAACGGCGTGTGGTCGAACCGTGCCCAAAGCCCTCGCCGGTTCGGAACGACAAGGAGCAGCCGACCCTCCGGTTTGAGCACACGCCAGATCTCGCGAAGGGCAGCCCGAATATTGTCCGTCAGCTCCAAGGCATGGATCGCAATGAGGTAGTCAACGGAGTTGTCCGCAAGCGGTAGGCTCTCGCTGTCGATGACGACGGTCATGACTGGCCCTGTGGACGGCCACACCACCGCTCCCTGCGTCGCCGGCATCAGGGCCATGAGCCGCTGAACCTCTCCTCTGAAGGAACTGAGATAGGGAGTGGCATATCCAAGGCCGATCAGCGTTGCGCCCTTGCAGTTCGGCCACCTGGCCCTGATCCTCTGCGCCAGAATGCGCCGGACCATGCCGCCGATCGGACGGCCATAGAAATTCATGAGGTCGGTGACATCTGGCTGCATTGATCGCGTGGGTGGCTTGAAGTCGCGCCGCTCAATCCGATTTGCATTATGCCCGAAACCGCATAGAGCCGCAGCGCGGTTGCATTCCCGGACACCACTGCTAGTGTTCCCTGCAACACCCTTGATCGGGGGACGAAGTCGGTGTCTTGGGCAGGTGCAGCGGATGTCTGCGCTGATGCTCCTCGGCAAGCACGTGGCCAAGTGATCGCTGAGCGCCACGTCAACCTGCCTGCGCTTAGGTGGTTGCCACTTGGTCCAACATCAAGCGGCATCATCGCCCAAGGATTGCATCATGCCCGCTATCCAGATTCACCAGTTCCTGTGTCTCAAGGACAATTTCGGCGTGCTGATCCATGAGCCAGAGACAAACGTCACGGCGTCCATCGACGCGCCCGATGCGCCCCCAATTCGCGATGTTCTTCGGCTCAAGGGATGGCGCCTCACACACATCCTGGTGACGCACCACCATGCGGACCACACCCAGGGGATCGCGGACCTGAAAGCCGAAACCGGCTGTACCGTGATCGGCCCGCGGAACGAGTCTGCCAAGATCAAGGGCCTCGATTCGCTCGTTGGCGAAGGGGACTCTTTCAGTTTCGGCTCGGTCCGTGTTCAGGTCCTTGACACGCCCGGCCACACCGCCGGCCACATCACCTACTGGCTGCCTTCCGAGGCTGTGGCGTTCGCCGGCGACACGATCTTCGCCGTCGGTTGTGGCCGAGTCATCGAGGGCAGCATGGAACAAATGTGGAATTCGCTTTCGAAGATCGCGAAGCTGCCGCCCGATACGGAACTCTACTGCGGGCATGAATACACGCTCGCCAACGTCAAGTTCGCGTTGACGATCGAGCCGGAGAACGAAGCACTTCAGCGCCGCGCTGCCGAGGTCGAGAGGCTGGTTGCTGCCGGCAAGCCGACGCTGCCGACGCGCGTCTCCGAAGAGCTCGCAACAAACCCGTTCCTGCGGGCTGGCAGCCCTGCGATTCGAAAGCGCCTCGGTCTCGAAAAGGCCGCCGATTGGCAGGTCTTCGCTGAGGTTCGGGAAAGAAAGAACCGCAGCTGATCGGTGCTCGTCGCCCGCCGCACGTATGTTCCCCCTCAGGCGGGACGAATCCAGACGTGATTGTCATGAAATGCGGCTCCCCCGAATGGCGCGATCCGTTTCGCGCTCGTCAGGGTATTGAGCCCCTCGCCCCCTTCGAAGTCGTCGTTGGGAGGAATCGCCTCGACCACGACAACTCCGCGCTGGAGGCCGGGAAACGCTTCCGCGGTCAGCAGAATCTCGCCGCGCTCGTTGCCCATGCGAATGCGCTGTCCCGCGACGACCCCAAGCGCCGCGAGATCCTCCGGATGAATCTTGGCGCGAGGCTTGCCTTCCCGCTGTCGGCTCGATGGCATCTCGTTGAAGGAGGAGTTGAGGTAATTCCGCGCCGGAGCCGTGACCAATCGGAACGGGTGTTCGGCATCCGCCTTCTCGTTGACATCCCAATGATCGGGCAAGGCGGGCACAAGATGCGAGATTCCCCACTCGTGCTTGCGACCTGCCGGCACCGTCGGCCAGTCTGGTTTGAATCGGAATTTGCCGTCCGGATAGGCGAACCCGTTGAGATAATGCGACGTCGCGAAATCCGGCTGCACATCGATCCAGCGCTTGGCCTCAAG
>CAYWBX010000399.1:0-4185 GCA_964456015.1 uncultured Hyphomicrobiaceae bacterium
TTCGGGAAGAGCAGTTTCATCTGGGTGATGGGAAGCGCGCCTGGGGGCGGCGGCACGTCGGCGCGGGGTGAGTGATTGAACAGCACCTCGGTGTAGAGCTTCTGCCCGACGGGCGACAGGAACCAGTCGAGGAACAGCTCGGCCGCATTAGGATGCGGTGCGTCCGACACGATGCCGACGCTTTGCTGAGCCGAGGGAAGGCCGGTCTCCGGCGCGACGAACGCGACCGGCGCACCCTTCGCCTTGAACTCGACGAAGCCCGAATACTGGGCCGCCATGATGACCTTGTCCTGGCCGTCGACGAGCCGGCCATACTGCTGGACGTAGCTGTCGAAGGCGCGCGGTTTGAGTTCCCCGAACTTCTGGAAGTACGCTTCACCCAGGATCGGCTTCAGCACGTACCACGCCGCCATCTGCAGGCCCGAATTCGAGACCTTGACGTTGATGGCGTCCTTCCACTTCGGATCGAGAAGGTCCTCCCACTTTTTCGGCGCCTCCTCGGGCTTCACGATGTTGGGATTGTAGGCGATGCCGCTGGCGATGATGCAGCCCCAGGTCCAGAAGCCTTCCGGCTTGCTCTTGTACTCATCCTTGTATGCGGCCATTTCCGGCGAGACGTACTGCCTGAATCCGCCGCGGCGGGTGAAATCCTGCACCATGCCCATGTCGGAGATGACGAGCACGTCGGCGAGATAGGACTTGGCGTTGCGCTCAGCGAGAATCTTGGCGTAGAGCGCGCCGGCCTGCAGGCGCACGTAGCTCGTTTTGATCTTCGGGAACAGATCTGTGAACCCTTTGAGCAGAGCGACCTGGCCTTTCTCGGGATCGGTCGAGTAGAGCGTGAAGGCGCCCTCAGCCTCCGCCTTCTCGACGTTGGCGCATGTCTTGAACCCCTTTAACTCCTTGGGGTTCGGGCAGACCTTGCCCTGGGCAGCGGCCGCGCCGATCGATCCGGCGCAGAAAACTGCCGCCAGACTGACAACCAAGCGTCCCTTCATGGCGTTCCTCTCCTCAGACACTTTGTGAGCTGCAGCCCGACGAAAAGCGCGAGCCTTGGCGCGTCAGGCTAGAACAGGTCTTGAGCGGCAGGCCAGAACTTTCGTCGCCGGGAAGTCCGATGCTCCTCCAGCCGGCGGACCGCCGCGGAACCTTCCCGGCTGGCCGGCAAAGGGCCGCTGCGCGAGCGGCGCAACGAGCCTCGAAGCTGCCGACGGAAGCGGATTTCCATTCGATCGTGTGGACGTCCCTTTCGCCGTGTGTGCGCGACGCCGCAGTGAGGCGCCATCGCGGCTGCCGCCCGGCATCCTTTCCGTGCGCCTTCCTCGCAACGGGCGGAGGGGGTCTTTCAAGCAGTGTGGGTCCGAGAGCGTGCTTCCGGTCGCGGCACCCGGCGCGGCTTTGCGGGTGGCCGGCAACGCTCGCGGCCTTGGCCTTGGACGCCATCGAGCCGGCGCCGGTCCCCAGCTCGGCTGCCCCTGGCGACAACTTTTGATTGTCGCTCGTCGACCGCCGCCGTCTGGGCCGGGCAGGCGCCGAAAATCCGGCGAGCCGCGACAATTGCGATCCATAAAGTTGCTGAGCTTAAAGTGTGCATCCTTAGATTGCAGATAACTCAACCTCAGGTGTAAAGAGAACGCCAGTGCGATTTCTGATTCGGAGCGCGAGATGGTTGTCGTCCTGGATGATCGCCCGCCCGTGATCGAGGCATTCGTGTCCCTTTTTCGGCGGGAAGGGATCGCGGCGTGCGGCTTCCATGCCGAGGACCTCGCCGATTGGCTCCGGGCGACCGGGCCAACCGAGATTGCGGCGATCGAGGCGTTCATAGTCGGCGAGGTCTCGCGACGCCCGCTTGTGTGTCGCCTGCTCAGGTCGCGGTGTCAGGCGGTGTTGATCGCGACGACGGAAAGTCGCTCGCTGAGCGAGACGCTCGAGCTTTTCGCCAGCGGCGTAGACGATGTCGCTCGCAAGCCGATGCACGTTCGCGAGATGCTGGCGCGAATCCATGCAATCGCCCGCAGAGCCAGAGACCACCGCCAGGGCGCGAGTTCGGGGGACATCCAGGTGTTTGGCGACGGCCGCGATCCCCTCGTCGCGGGAGAGGTGCTGACGCTTCCGCGCCGCGAGCGGCGAATCTTGGAGCTTCTGGCGCGCAGGACGCACTGCTGGGTCAGCAAGACCGAAATCTTTCATACGGTCTACGGCCTCTTCAACGACGAGCTCGACGAGAAGGTCGTGGAATGCCAGCTGAGCAGGCTCAGGAGGCGGCTGCGCGCTCGCCTGGGTTACGATCCGATTCAATCCCGGCGGTTTCTCGGCTATCGCCTCGTCCCGGCTGAAAAGGCGTCCCTCGATGCGATGGGCACGCCAAATGAGCCGGCGGCCCGGCCGCGCGGCGAAACGCTTGCGGCCGGCACTTGACGCGCCCGCCTGGCGAACGCGCAGCTCGCAGCGGTGTCGCGGCGCGTTTGCGGCGAGGCGGGCTCGCGACAGCAAGCGAGCGGTCGCCCGTCATCGCCGCCTGCCCTTGAGGATTGGTCGCGCCGCGGAGCGGGACGTCCATCCATCCTCCTGCTGGTCGTGCGGCTGACCCGGATCGGGCAATGCAGCAGCCATTCGATGCCCTCCCAACGCGACGCTGGTCAACGGCGAGGTGCAGGATTAGGCTGGCCGCAGTTCGGAGAGGTTGCATTGTAGGACGGCAGCAAGTTCAGGACCTCGTCGGCGCGTGACGGTGCGCAATCGATCCAGGGAGCGTGATGTGCCATGACTGACCGCGACAAGACACAGACAGTCCATATCCCTTCGCCGCACGGCTCCTCCCCGACCGGTGGCGCCAACCTGGACTCGGTGTCGACGCAGGTTCTGTCGGACAAGTCGAATGTCGAGGTTGGCATTCTGACGGTCATTGAAGGCTCCGGCAAAGGCCAGACCCGGCCGGTTTACTCCGGCACCAATCAGATCGGCCGGAGCGCCGACAACCGCATCGCGCTTGATTTCGGCGACACGACGATCTCCCGCATTCAGCATGCCGTGATCGTGTGTGATGCGAGCAAGCGGCAATTTCAGATCCTGGACGGCGGAAAGCAAAACCCCGTCCTGGTCAACGGCGAAAGGCTTGTGGGCGAACGCAACATCGTCGACGGCGATACCATCAGGATTGGCATGACGTCCTTGCGCTTTAACGTGCGCTGACGACGCCGCCGCCGTGTCGCGGCACGGCCCGGATCTGAGCAGCAAACCGGGGTGGCGTGGCTGTCAGGCGCGACGGGGAGGGTGTTGTACCCGACGGCTCCGTCCGCATGTCGATGAAGCTGCCGGCCGCGAACGTGCGCCCTCTGGCTGATATCCGGACGGACGACGCCATCGGCCGCTGAAGCGGCGCGTCCCGCCGTCACGCATGGGCGAGCTCGCGATTTCCGGTCCGATTGACAGGAACCAGCCTCACGCGCCACAACGGCCCGCGAGGAAATGCGAGAAGTGAGAGAACACATGTCGGTCGCCAGCCTGCAGAACGTCATCGAGGCCGCCTGGGAGTCGCGCGACACGGTGAATGCGCAAACCAAGGGCGAGGTACGGGACGCGGTTGAGGCGGCGCTCGACATGCTCGACAAAGGAGCAGCACGCACGGCGGAAAAAAAGGGCGAGGAGTGGGTCGTCAATCAGTGGCTCAAGAAAGCCGTTCTGCTGTCCTTCCGTCTCAACGACATGGCCACCATATCCGGTGCGCCGGGGGGCGCGTCGTGGTGGGACAAGGTGCCATCGAAGTTTGCGGGCATGGGGCCGGAGGAGTTCCGTAGGGCGGCGTTTCGGGCCGTTCCGGGCGCGATCGTGCGGCGCGGGGCCTACATCGCTCCAAACGTCGTGCTGATGCCGTCGTTCGTCAATCTTGGCGCCTACGTCGGCGAGCGGACGATGGTCGACACGTGGGCCACGGTCGGCTCTTGCGCTCAGATCGGACGCGACTGCCATTTGTCGGGCGGTGTCGGTATTGGCGGGGTCCTCGAGCCGCTGCAGGCCAATCCGGTGATCATCGAGGACAATTGCTTCATTGGCGCCCGTTCGGAAGTGGTCGAGGGCGTGATCGTCGGCGAGGGTTCGGTCCTCTCGATGGGCGTCTTCATCTCGGCGACCACGAAGATCGTCGACCGGGCTACCGGGCGGGTGTACATGGGCAAGGTACCGCCC
>CAYWBX010000400.1:0-4173 GCA_964456015.1 uncultured Hyphomicrobiaceae bacterium
GATCCGGCAGGAGGCGGCAGGACTCTATGCGTGGCTGCCGATCGGCCTCAGAGTTCTCAACAAGATCAATAGGATCATCCGGGAGGAGCAGGACCGCTCGGGCGCCATCGAGCTGTTGATGCCAACCATCCAGTCGGCGGATCTGTGGCGAGAGTCCGGCCGCTATGACGCCTACGGCAAGGAGATGCTGCGTATCGCGGATCGGCACGAGCGGGAAATGCTGTTCGGACCGACCAACGAGGAGATGATCACCGAGATTTTCCGCGCCTATGTGAAAAGCTATCGGGATCTGCCGCTCAACCTCTATCACATCCAGTGGAAGTTCCGAGACGAGGTGCGTCCTCGCTTCGGCGTCATGCGCAGTCGCGAGTTCCTGATGAAGGACGCCTACTCCTTCGATCTCGACAAGGCGGGGGCGCGCCACGCCTACAACAAGATGTTCGTCGCCTACCTGCGGACGTTCGCGCGTCTCGGGCTCAAGTCCATTCCGATGCAGGCCGATACCGGGCCCATCGGGGGCGACCTTAGCCATGAGTTCATCATTCTCGCCGAGACCGGCGAGAGCGAGGTCTTCTGCCACAAGGACTATCTCGACTTTCCCGTACCTGCCGCCGACACGGACTTCGACGACATCAAGGGGCTGCAGGCGATCGTTGACCGATGGACGTCGCTCTACGCGGCGACGTCCGAGAAGCATGACGAGGCGGCTTACCAAGCGATTCCCGCCGACCGGCGGGTCTCGGCGCGCGGCATCGAGGTCGGTCATATTTTCTACTTCGGCACGAAGTACTCCGAGCCCATGAAAGCGATGGTTCAGGGCGCGGACGGCAAGCCGGTGACGGTGCACATGGGCAGCTACGGCATCGGCCCCACGCGGGTCGCTGCGGCGATCATCGCGGCGAGCCACGACAAAGACGGGATCGTCTGGCCGGTGCCGGTGGCTCCCTTCGAGGCCGCCGTCATCAACCTTAAGGTGGGGGATGCGGACACCGATCGAATCGCGGCTCAGATCGTCTCCGGGCTCGAGTCGGCCGGCATCGACGTCCTTTGCGACGATCGCGACGAGCGGGCCGGCGCCAAGTTCGCAACCATGGACCTGATCGGCATCCCCTTTCAGCTTATCGTCGGGCCTAAGGGCGCGAAAGCTGGCGAGGTCGAGCTCAAGGTGCGTAAGGGCGGCGAGCGACGCAATCTCCCGCTCGACAAAGCGGTGGCCGAGGTCGCCGCGCTGATCAAAGCGGCCCGCAACCCGGCCTGAGGCGCCGGAGCCTTGGAAGCAGGAGCTTGGATGGCGGCGATCGTCGATACCCGGCCCTTTGCAGGCTTCGAGTGGATGATCGCGAGGCGTTATCTGCGCGCCCGGCGCAAGGAAGGGTTCATCTCGGTCATTGCCGGCTTTTCATTCCTCGGCATCATGCTCGGGGTCGCGACGCTGATCATCGTCATGGCCGTCATGAACGGCTTCCGCCACGAGCTGTTCCAGAAGATCCTCGGCATCAACGGCCACATCCTGGTGCACAAGATCGAGGTGCCCTTCGAGGACTACGAAGCGCAGGCCGAGAAGCTTGCCAAGGTGCCGGGCGTCACGCATGCGCTGCCGCTCATCGAGGGGCAGGCGATGATCTCCTCGAACGTCAACACGCTCGGCGCTCTGGTGCGCGGCATGAGCGAGAAAGGCATCAAATCGCTCTCGCTGCTCTCGGATAATGTGCGCTTTGGCAGTCTCGACGGCTTCGATCAGAGCGAGGGCGTGGCGCTCGGCATCCGGCTGGCGCGCAGCCTCGGCGTGCATGTGGGCGACAGCGTCACGCTGGTGTCGCCGCGCGGCGCCGCGACGCCGTTCGGTACGGCGCCGCGGATCAAGCGATATCCGGTCACGGCCATCTTCGAGCTTGGCATGTCGGAGTACGACAAGACGATGGCCTTTCTGCCGCTCGTCGAGGCGCAGCGTTACTTCTCGCGTCCTGGCCAAGTCGACGTGCTCGAGATCCTGGTCGAGAATCCCGATCGGGTGCAGGACTATATCGGACCGTTGCAGGCCGCCGCCGACAAGACGCTGCATCTGACCGACTGGCGCAAGCGCAACGAGACCTTCTTTACTGTGCTCGAGGTGGAGCGCAACGTCATGTTCATCATCCTGTCGCTGATCGTGATCGTGGCGGCCCTCAACATCATCTCAGGCCTCATGATGCTGGTGAAGGACAAGGGCCGCGACATCGCCATCCTGCGCACGATGGGCGCGACGAAGGGAGCCATCATGCGCGTTTTCCTCATTACCGGCGCCTCCATCGGCATCGTTGGAACCTTCGCAGGTCTGATCCTCGGCATTGTCTTCTGCTGGAACATCGAGGCGATCCGCCAACTCGTGCAGAACCTCACGAGCACCAAGCTGATGGACCCCTCGGTCTACTACCTGACCCGGCTACCCGCGCAGATAGACCCGGGCGAGACGACCTTCATCGTGGTGACGGCGCTGGCCCTTTCGGTGCTCGCCACGCTCTACCCATCCTGGCGGGCGTCTCGCCTCGATCCCGTCGAAGCGCTGCGCTACGAGTGAGCAGGGGGTGGTCGACCGGTGCAGGACCTGACGCCAGAACGCTCAAGTCGCCCCGTGCTGGAACTTGTCGATCTGCGACGCACGTTCCGTCAGGGTGCGCGCGAGATCATGGTGCTCGACGGCGCCTCGGCGGCTCTTGCGGGCGGCGAGGCCGTGGCGCTGGTCGGCCCGTCGGGTGCGGGCAAATCGACGCTCCTCCATGCGGCGGGCCTGCTCGAAACTCCCGACCGCGGGCGGGTCATCGTCAATGGCCGCGACTGCGCCCGCATGGATGATGCCGCGCGCACGCGTGTGCGCCGCACGGAGATGGGCTTCGTCTACCAGTTTCACCAGCTCCTGCCCGAGTTCTCGGCGCTTGAGAACGTTATGCTGCCGCAGCTCATTCGCGGTCGCTCGCGCAGCGAGGCCGAGGCGCGCGCGCGCCGGCTCCTCACCGATCTCGGATTGGGCGAGCGGGCGGATCACCGACCGGCAGAGCTTTCCGGCGGAGAGCAGCAGCGAACGGCGATCGCGCGGGCGCTCGCTAACGAGCCGAAGCTGCTGCTGGCGGACGAGCCGACGGGCAACCTCGATCCGCGTACGTCCGAGCACGTGTTCACAGAGCTCATCGCGCTCATCGAACGAACGGGCGTTGCGGCGCTGATCGCCACCCACAACATGGACCTTGCCCGGCGCATGCACCGCGTCCTGCGCCTCGAGGCCGGACGCCTCGTCGAGGTGCGGCCGCAGTCCGTCGCCTGATTTGCCCTTTCCCGCCGGCCTGGTTGCTTCGCGCGCTTGGCGGATGCAGGCCCGGCGTCAGCTCGGCTTCTCAAAAGCGCCGGCGAGCGTCTCGACCTGCTGGCGGACGGCGTTCGGCACAGGAAAACGCACCACGGTTGCCGGCTGGTCGAGGGCACGATCGAGCAGGACGATGCGATCGTTGAGCGCATAGCTCTTCTCGATCAACTCGCGCAGGCCCGACGGCAGCTCGTGGAATGAAGTCACATGCGAGGGCCGCCCAAGCGTGGCGAGCTTAATCCGCCGGCGGCGAACCCGCGCCTCCTCGGCGTCGATCTCGCCCGTCTTGAGCGACCGGCGCACCAGAAGCCATGAGGCGAGTTCGAGGAGCCGCGTCGTCAGTCGCATGCTCTCGGTCGCATAGAGGATCGATTGCCCCGGCGACAGGGCCTTCGCGGCCTTGCGGCCCTCGCCGTCGAGATAGGTGGCGGCCGCCTCGACCAGCGACATTCCCTCGCGGAAGATCTGATCGAACTGATCGGAGCGCGCGTAGCGCTCGACGAACGATATCGTGACCCCGCCCTTCGACTCGACGCTACCCACGCGACCCTCTGACTTTGGACACATCATGCCACACCGCATACTGCGTTCTCGAACTCGAGTTGCCAAGAGCACGATGGCAGCAGGCGGTTAAAGAAACTGATCCAAAATGAGCGATTTTAGGGCGGCCGGAAAAAAATGAGCCGCGGGTGAGGCGGCTCAAGAGTCAACAGGGAGGCGTCAAACAGAGTGGACAGGAGCCACTCGAGATCCAGATGCCTGGATAACCGCAAGATAACGCCTGTTGGTAAAAGGTCTCTTAATGGCAAAGCATTCGTTGCGTGCGTCCCATTAAG